>JALRIJ010000123.1:313-9315 GCA_023255485.1 Flectobacillus sp. | reverse complement strand
AGTTAAATCATTTTTAGGGAATAAGAAAATAATTCTCACAGGAGTGTTCGAATCCAAACGCATAAGCCACATCATTATTGCTCAAATAATGAAAATTATTCTACAATAGTTGTATAACAATTACATCTTGGTTATCTTTGATTGATTCAAAAAGCCCTTCATCCATCAGATTTTAATAATGAGTGAAAGCGTATGCCTAATACTTTTCATTCTTGATTACTAAGTAGTTATCGTGTATTGTGCCTCCGTGTACGAAAATAATTTGGCGTTCTTGTATTTAACTGCAATTTTTGCGGTTGTATTTTTGTTATTAAGGAAAGAATGACATTCTTATAGAATAATACATTACGCACAAATAAGCTTTTTTTAAAGTACACTAAAACAATGGCAGAACATACCAAGTGCCTAATTATAGGCTCAGGACCAGCAGGTTATACCGCAGCAATTTACGCATCAAGAGCAGGACTAACTCCTATTATGTATCAAGGAGGACAGCCAGGAGGACAATTAACCATCACTAACGATGTTGAGAACTTCCCAGGCTATCCAGAAGGAATTCAAGGCCCAGCGATGATGCAAGATCTTGAGAAACAAGCGAGTAGATTTGGTGCTGATATTCGCACAGGCTTGGCGACTTCGGTAGATTTTTCAGTTAGTCCAAAAAAGGTAATCATTGATGGTTCATACGAAATCACAGCAGATTCCGTTATTATAGCGACGGGAGCTTCCGCAAAATGGTTAGGATTAGAATCTGAACAAAAATACAATGGCTTAGGCGTTTCGGCTTGTGCTGTTTGTGATGGTTTCTTTTTCCGTAATCAAGAAGTTGCAATTGTTGGTGGTGGCGATACCGCTGCTGAAGAAGCAATGTATTTGTCGAACTTATGTTCTAAAGTACATATGATTGTTCGTAAGGACGAATTACGTGCATCGCTTATCATGCAGAAAAGAGTATTGTCTAATCCTAAGATTGAAATGCACTGGAACTCTGTTACCGAAGAAATCGTAGGTGATTTAAGCGGTGTTACAGGGGCTCGTATTAGTAACACACAAACAGGCGAAGTAAGCACACTAGCTGTTACAGGATTCTTTGTGGCTATTGGTCATAAACCGAACACAGAGATATTCAAAGATTATATCGCATTGGATGACGCTGGCTATATCCAAACAGAAAAAGGCTCTACAAGAACCACCATCCCAGGAGTTTTTGCTTGTGGAGATGCTCAAGACAACATCTACCGTCAAGCAGTAACTGCAGCAGGCACAGGATGTATGGCTGCTTTAGATGCTGAACGTTGGTTGGCTGAAAATGAATTACACTAGCCCATTATAATGAGTTAGCCCAGAAATACAAGCAATCAGAGTATTCATCCTTCAATCGAAGAATGAAAGCCTAGTTTCTGTTTTCAAATGCTAACGCTATCGTTCACTATTAATTAATTATGAAACAAATCAGTCATCTTTTTTTAGTCGTATTTAGCTTTTGTTCTCTGAGTGTCTTTGCTCAGGAGAAAGGGGGAGGATTTAAGAAAAACCCTAAAATCCCCGTCAAAGAAAATACGGGTTTATACAAAGAGAAAAGCAAAAAACAGGATGAATTAGACGAACTCCCTACGCTTCAATTTAGAAACGATTATGAGTCGGTGAGTGCTCCTGCTGAAACGGCCATTTCTTCTGCTGATAAACGTTATGAACCTTCAAGGGCGATTAACGCCACCATCAGTAACTTTGATACGACTTCGGTTGATGAAAGAGAACCGCTCGTTATTGAAATTGAAGAGCAAATGCAACCCGAAGGAAGCGATGACTTCGTAACAGTAGCGTCTTATTTCTCTATTTGGGATACTCGAAACATCGACCCTTATAACATTAATGCCAATGACTTTAATGAAGTGGTGGATATTGAGTTATACAATAAAGAACAAAACCGTTTTTGGGCTTCTCCTTTGAATGCCCCTAAAATGACTTCGGTATTCGGCCCTCGTTGGGGAAGATTACACGCAGGTGTTGACTTAGATTTGGAAACAGGTGACCCTGTTTATACTACTTTTGATGGTATTGTTCGGGTAGCGGGCTTTGATGGAAGAGGATACGGGAAATTTATTGTAGTAAGACATTATAATGGACTCGAAACACTATATGGTCACTTATCTTCTCAAGGACTGGAATCAGGAGCTTACGTGAAAGCTGGTGACGAAATTGGTAGAGGTGGTAATACAGGACGAAGCACAGGTTCTCACTTGCACTTTGAAACCCGTTATGAAGGAAATCCATTCAACCCCACCTACGTGTTTAATTTTGCGGGAGAAGGTACTCAACCTGTTTCAGACCATGTGTTAGTATCTGCAAGGGTATTCGATACATACGGTTTAGCATTAGGTAATGAGTATGGCGAAGCGGGTGAAAAAGTGGTTACTCGTAAAACAGCTTGGACTACTGCTCATTCAGGTGATACCCTCTACTCAATTGCAAGTCGTGCCGGTATTTCTGTTGAAAAATTAGCAAAATTGAATGGAATGAGAATCTCGGCAAACTTACGAGCAGGTCGTCGCTTACGTATTCAGTAAAAATCATAAAAATTAACCTAGGATCAGTTTTTTATTACCGACTCACAAGCGTTAGTTTCTAAAAATAAAAAAAAAGGGTTGCAACTTTCGTGGCAATCCTTTTTTTTTATCGCTTATCATTTCTTAACAGCTCAAACCCTGACAATTCAACAGAAAAGCAGTTAAGACATTAACATTTGTCAAATGTTAGGATTAGCTAAAAAAATAATCAAAATGAATTACCAACAAATAGAAAAGAAATAAAAAGGAATTTCGCATATTTGCTTCATATTCTTAATGACTAATCACAAACACTCTCCCATTTTTTAAGGAGAATTATTTCTATTTTAACGCTTAGGTATCATGAAATTAGACATACTCGTCATGGCAGCCCATCCAGATGATGCGGAATTAAGTTGTGCAGGAACTATTTGTGCGGCAATCGCACAAGGGAAAAAGGTAGGCATCGTAGATTTTACTCGTGGGGAATTAGGTACTCGTGGAACTCCCGAAATTCGTTTAGCAGAATCGGCTGTAGCATCTTCCATTATGGGAATTCACGCTCGTGAAAACTTAGAATTTCGTGACGGTTTCTTTGTAAACGATGAAGAGCATCTCCTAAAACTAATTGCTGTAATACGTCGTTATCAACCTGAGGTCGTATTGGCAAATGCTGTCGATGACCGCCATCCAGACCACATAAAAGGAGCTGCTTTAGCCAGAGATGCTTGTTTTAAATCGGGTTTACGCATGATTGCAACCACCGAAAAAGATGGTACTCCCCAAACTGCTTGGAGACCGAAAAATGTATATCATTATATTCAAGATCGCTTATTGAAGCCTGATTTTGTAGTCGACATTACCCCTTACTGGAATACTAAAATAGCAGCAATCAGAGCATTCAAAAGCCAATTTCATGACCCCAACTCTACCGAACCTGAGTCGTATTTAACTTCTCCTCAATACCTTCACTTCACTGAAGCTCGTAACCGAGAAATGGGACATACCATTGGCGTTGAATTTGGAGAAGGCTACATGACCGATAAAATGATTGGTGTGACTGATGTTACAGCACTATTGTAAGGATTAATCAAAAATTAAAAGAGGTGTGTAAAAGTGTAGCGTTTAAAGCATTTTGTGCCCAATGACATAACTACATCTAGCTTTACTCTGAGCAATAGTTGCTCATAAGCTTTTACTTTCACACACCTCTTTGACTTGTTTCACTAAGTATCCTAAGGCGACAAACGCTCAATCTTCCATTGTCCGTCCGCTTCTAAAGAATAAGCAATACGGTCGTGTAAACGAGAAGGACGACCTTGCCAAAATTCAATATACGTTGGTACTAAACGATAGCCACCCCAATGTTGAGGTCTTGGAATAGCTTGCCCTTCGTATTTTGCCAACAATGCTTTTTCTCTTTCTTCTAATACGCTTCTGCTTTCAATGACCATACTTTGGTTAGACGACCACGCTCCTATCTGACTTCCTCTCGGACGACTTTGAAAATACTCATCAGACTCCTGCTCTGACACTTTTTCAATGATTCCTTCAATTCGTACTTGGCGTTCGAGTTCATTCCAGAAAAAGCTAATACACCCGTTTGGATTTTCGGCTAATTCAGTTCCTTTTCTACTTAAATAATTAGTAAAAAATGTAAACCCTGTATCTAATTTTTTAAGTAACACCACTCGTGCAGAAGGTTTTCCATCGGCTGTTACAGTAGAAAGTGTCAAGGCATTCGGCTCTCTGATTTCACTTTTTAAGGCTTCATCAAACCAGCGATTAAACTGAGCAAAAGGGTTTGGAGCAACATCTGTAATATCTAAACTCCCTTTCGTATAATTTTCCCGCAGGGCGGCAATATCTGTAGTATTCATAACGGTATCGTTCTGTTAAAACTAATTGAGTGCAAGCACGCTATTTTTATGAAAGAATCCAATGATTTTAATTGGTAGAATCATTGAGATTCCCTTTTTTAAAAACACAATATTAAGACGGGGGTTTCAGAAAATAAACACCAATTTACTTCTCTTTCAAGAACAAGACCTCATTTTATCTGTAAAGATTTAATAATCAATAAATTAAAAAATTAAAAGTCATGAATTATTTTTGCTTTAGTACTTACCAATAGATTTTGGTAATTTTGATAAAAGATTTCAATACTATTGCCCCTGCTCATTAGTTGTTCCTAAGTAGTAAGGGCTTTTTATATCAAATGAAGAAACTATTCTTACTCGACGCCATGGCGTTGATTTATCGAGCCCATTTTGCCTTTTCAAAAACTCCTCGTATTTCGTCGAAAGGCCTCAATACGAGTGCGGTCTTTGGTTTTGCCAACACGCTCTTGGAGGTACTTGCAAAGGAAAACCCCACCCATATCGGGGTGGCTTTCGATACTCCTACTCCTACGTTCCGCCATATTCAATATGAAGCTTATAAAGCTCAACGCCCTTCGCAGCCTGAAGATATTACAGTGGCTATCCCTTATGTAAAACAATTACTAAAGGCGATGAACATCCCTGTATTGATCTTGGATGGCTATGAAGCGGATGATGTCATCGGAACAATTGCCAAACGTGCTGTCCGTGACCATGATGATTTTGTAGTTTATATGATGACTCCCGATAAAGACTATGGTCAGTTGGTGGAAGAGCGTATCAAAATGTACAAGCCTGCTCACATGGGTAAAGGAGTCGAAGTCTTGGGTGTACAAGAAATTTGTGATCGCTGGGGCATTGATGATGTATTGAAAGTAATTGATATTCTTGGACTTATGGGTGATGCTTCCGACAATATCCCTGGGATTCCTGGGATTGGAGAAAAAACTGCTCAGAAATTAATTGAACAATACGGTACCATCGAAAACCTGATTGCGAATGCCGACCAGTTAAAAGGGAAGCAAAAAGAAAACGTACTCCAATATGCAGAACAAGGCTTGCTTTCTAAAGAATTAGCCACGATTCACTTGGCTGTTCCTGTACCTTTTGATGAAGAAGATTTACGCATGGGCGAACCGAATCGAGAAGAGTTATCTGCCTTATTGGATGAACTCGAATTCAGAACGTTACGCCGCCGTTTATTGGGTGAGGAAGCCCCCCAACCCCCAGCGGGGGAGTCTCGTACTCCGCAAAAAAGTACCCCGAATTCAGAAAAACAGCTTGATATGTTTGCGAGTTTAGTTCCTGAGAAAAAACTTGCTCCTAGCCTTTTCGATGACCAAGAACCCTCATCTGGATTCTCGGCCTACAAAACCATTCACGATACCGTTCACGAATATCATTTGGTAGATAGCCCAGCATTACGTCAGTCATTAATTCATTTCTTGTTGTTACAAGAAAGTATTTGTTTTGACACCGAAACGACTTCGGTAGATGCTGTTGAAGCAGATTTGGTAGGACTTTCGTTTGCGTACCGCAAAGGAGAAGCCTTTTATATTCCGATTCCAGAAGATAGAGCCGAAGCACAAGCCATTATTGATGAATTCAAGCCTGTTTTTGAGCAAGAAAAAATAGAGAAAATTGCTCAAAATATCAAATATGACTTGATGGTTTTGCAAAACTATGGGGTAACCGTCAAAGGCAAGCTATTCGATACGATGTTGGCTCATTATCTAATTGAACCAGAGAAGCGTCACGGAATGGATATTTTGGCGGAAGACTACCTCCATTATACGCCTGTTTCGATTGAAGAATTGATTGGCAAAAAAGGAGTGAAACAAGGTAATATGCGAGATGTTCCTTTTGAAAAAATCAAAGAATATGCTGCTGAAGATGCCGATATCACCTTGCAATTACACACAAAATTAAAGCAAGAATTATCTCAATCAGCTAGTGCGGTTACGCTGTTTGAAACCGTTGAAATGCCTTTAACACAGGTATTGACGGACATCGAAATGGAGGGCGTTCGTCTTGATACAGATTTCTTAGCTGAAATGTCGAAAACTCTTGAAAAAGATATGCTAGAAGTCCAAACGGCTATCTTTGAATTGGCAGGTGTAGAATTTAACATTGGTTCTCCAAAGCAATTGGGAGAGGTTTTATTTGACAAAATGAAACTCGACCCCAAAGCTAAAAAAACCAAAACAGGGCAATACATGACGGGCGAAGAAGTGCTTTCTAAATTAGAAGCAGACAATCACGAAATTGCTCGTAAAATATTAGATTTCAGAGAATTACAAAAGCTAAAATCAACTTATGTAGATGCCTTGCCTTTGTTAATTTCTAAACGCACAGGACGTATCCATACTTCTTTTAATCAGGCAGTTACAGCAACTGGACGTTTATCAAGTACGAATCCTAACTTGCAAAATATTCCGATTCGTACTCCTCGTGGACGAGAAATCAGAAAGGCATTTATTCCTAAAAATGAAAATTTTGTCATTCTATCGGCCGATTATTCTCAGATTGAATTGCGTATCATGGCGGCTTTTGCCAAAGATGAAGCTATGATTGAAGCATTTAACAACGGAAGAGATATTCACGCCACGACTGCCGCAAAAGTATTCAACGTAAGTTTGGATGAAGTAACTTCTGAAATGCGTAGAAAGGCTAAAACGGTCAATTTTGGTATTATTTATGGGGTTTCGGCCTTTGGATTGGCTCAACAAATTGGCATTTCTCGTACCGAAGCCAAAGAAATCATTGATAGTTATTGGAGAGAGTTCCCTGCTATTAAAAAATACATGGATACTGCCGTGATTTCTGCTCGTGATTTAGGTTATGTAGAAACCATTTTAGGTCGTCGTCGTTATTTACGAGATATTAATTCTCAAAATGTTGTAGAAAGAGGCTTTGCAGAACGAAATGCTGTAAACGCACCCATTCAGGGCTCAGCGGCCGATATGATTAAAGTGGCGATGATTAAGGTAAATGACTTCATCAAAAAAGAGAAATTACAATCTCGCATTATTCTAACCGTGCATGATGAATTGGTTTTTGATGCTCATAAAGATGAGGTTGCTTTACTAAAAGAACAGGTAAACCAATTAATGATTACTGCCATTGATTTACCTGTGAAAATGGAAACGGGCATCGGTATTGGAGCTAACTGGTTAGAAGCACATTGATTTGTAACCACATAGGCATATAGAAAACATAGAGGACGTAGCTTAGACAACTTTTTCAAAGTTGTCTAAGCTTACTGGTTCAGTAATAATTTAGTTCATAAAGTAGGCGATAATAGCCAAACAACAGCGATACATTCACACAAACAGATACAAATTATGTCTAACAACGATATTTTCAAAAAGCTACGAGTAGCATTACACTTACGCAACGACGAAATCATTGCGATTATGAAATTGGTGAACTTTAATGTTTCTAAAGGAGAATTAGGCGATATTTTCCGTTCGGAAGACCACCCTAATTTCAAAAAATGCGGCGACCAAATTTTACGTAATTTCTTAAATGGTTTAGTTATTCACATGAGAGGCCCTAAAGAAGAAAAACAAGAGAATAGTTCGGAGCAATAAGCGGGAAACAGGCTATTATCCCTTAAAATTTAGTTTCCAAACGTATGAGTATTTTGTACTAAATTATCCTTATTTGCCCACATTTAACGTCTTGAAGTTATTAAACGGCAATGCGAATGTGTTAATTAGCTGTAATTTTGTGTCTTATATCAATGAGTGAAGCACAAAATACATGTACAATATTCCTAAAATTTTTGAGCAATTTCCTGACTTACTAGCTCTTGAGACAACTCGTCACGGAGGTCTTAGTCAAAAGCCTTATGCAAGTTTGAATCTAGGTTTTAACTCTGGGGATGATTTAGAACTAGTAACTCAAAATCGTAAATTACTATACGGGCGTTTAGGTATTAGAGAAAAACGAGTGATATATTCCAACCAAATTCATAAAGATCATATTCTCGTTGCTACCCGTTGTGGTGCTTACGATGGCTATGATGCCCTAATTACCCAAAATAAAAATGCATATTTGAATATAACAGTCGCTGATTGCACCCCCATTTTAATCTATGACCCTGTCGAAAAGGTCGTTGCCGCTATTCATGCAGGATGGAAGGGTACAGTTGCTCAGCTTGTGGCAAAAACTATTCAACGCATGGAACGCACGTTTAAGACCAAAGCAAAAAACTGCTTTGCTTACGTAGGCACTTGTATCGACGAACGTTCGTTTGAAGTGGACATCGACGTTGCTCAAGAATTTACCTATCCATTTAAACGATACGATGCACATAAAAAAAAGTTTTTTGTGGATTTAAAAGGAGCCAATAAAGCTCAGTTACTCAACAGTGGGGTTCCGGAAAATCAGATAGAGGTATCTCCTTATTCTACGGTATTGCATAATCATGACTTTTTTTCTTACCGCAAAGAAAAAGGAAAAACAGGACGCATGATTGCTTTGATAGGAATGAAAAAATAACGAATAAAGGCTGCTTCGATACGAATTGAGCAGCCTTTATTTCTGTACAAAGATGAGCAATTAGCTCCTT
>JALRIJ010000123.1:0-303 GCA_023255485.1 Flectobacillus sp. | reverse complement strand
CTGATAAACGCCTTTCCCTATTTCTCGATAACGTCGTTGTAATACAGGAATCCGCTTGAATAACTTAGGAGCAAGATTCACCTTATCAATAATGATTTCAGGAGAATCGCTTTCAAAGTTTTTAAGGATACTAATTACATTGTTGTAGTTATCTAAACCTTCTAGTTCGTATTTGGCTAAGTTCCAGTTCAAATAAGGCGTTGCTACAAAATTATCTCGATACTCTTCCATGCCATTACCCAACACTAATACTTTTTTAGATTTAAAAGGTATTGTCGTTTTGTCTTTCAAGACTAAACTTTC
>JALRIJ010000122.1 GCA_023255485.1 Flectobacillus sp. | reverse complement strand
CATTTTTATGAATGCTTCGTCGTTGATGCGTGACGTGATTACGATGTTGCACGAAGGCGGTCATGCGGTGCATTCGATTGTTACCAAAGACTTAGCGTTGAATACCTTCCGTAACTTCCCGTCGGAAGTGGCAGAGTTGGCTTCGATGTCGATGGAGTTAATCACGATGGATTTCTGGGATGTGTATTTCGATAATGAAGAGGAATTGAAACGTGCTAAAATCCAGCATTTAGAAGACATTATCAGTACCCTTCCGTGGGTGGCAACGGTTGATAAATTCCAGCACTGGATTTATGAAAACCCAACGCATACAGTAGAAGACCGTAAGCAAGCGTGGTTAAGTATCTACGAAAAATTCACGGATAGCGTAACGGATTGGACTGGTTTAGAAAACTTTAAAACATGGATGTGGCATCGTCAGTTGCATATCTTTGAATTGCCTTTCTATTACATCGAATACGGGATTGCTCAATTAGGGGCAATTGGCGTGTGGAAAAACTACAAAGAGAATCCACAGAAAGGTTTAGAAGGCTATCTGAACGCTCTTCGTTTGGGTTATACCAAACCGATGGGAACAATTTACGAAGCGGCCAATATTCCATTCGATTTCTCAAAAGAGCATATTGCTTCGTTGATGGATTTTGTACAAGCAGAATTAGCTGAATTGAAGAAATAGGTGATAATTTGAATGTTAGATGTTGAATTGTAGATTGTTGTCGGATATTAAATCCAAAATTCAACATTCAACATTTCCATTGTGGGCTTTCTGCGTTGTGCAATAAAATTTTAAGACTAAGTGAAATCATAAAGAACAAAAAAGAGAGGCTATCTCCCACAAAGGAAATAGCCTCTCTTTTTTTATTACTTAACATCTTATTTGTTTCCTGCTGCAAATTTTGCTTTTCCCTCTTCCAAAAACTTTACAAATTCTTCTACATTTTCGTTGTAAGCTCTTGGTTTAACTAAGGTTTTATCGTCTTTATTAGGATTCACTAAACAGTAGTAAGGCTGTGCATTTCCATTGAATTTAGTGATTTCAAAATCAAGGTTTTGGTCGCCAATACTTGTTTTTTCTAAACCATCGTCTTTTGAAATAAACCATTCCGATTTAGGCAATTCCGTTTTATCATCCACATACAAAGCAACCATTACATAGTCATTTTCTAAGCGTTTTTTCACTTCTGGATTCGACCAAACAGAGGCTTCCATTTTACGACAGTTTACGCAACCATGTCCTGTAAAGTCAATGAACAACGGTTTATTTACCTTTTTGGCATAAGCAACTGCTTCTTTGTAATCAAAAAAGCCTTGTAAGTCATTCGGCAATTTCAAGAAATCTCCATATTTAACCGATTGTGGAAAATTAGGGTCACCTGTTTGATTTGTAGTATGCTTTGCTGTTTTTTCGTTACCAATTACAAAATCTTGTGTTTCGATTGGAGGTAACCAACCCGAAAGAGCTTTCAACGGAGCACCAAACATTCCCGGAATCATATAGACCACAAAAGAGAATACTGCAATTGCCATCAACATACGAGGTACTGGAATTTTCTCTTGTTTGCTATCGTGTGGTAGTTGAATTTTACCGATAAGATATAAACCAATCATCGTGAAAATAACAATCCAGATACCCAAGTAAACTTCACGGTCTAATAAATGCCAGTGGTAAGTTTGGTCGGCAGTACTTAGAAATTTCAAGGCTAAAGCCAATTCTAAGAAGCCCAAAATTACTTTTACTGAATTCATCCACGCTCCTGATTTTGGAAGGGTTTTCAACATGTTCGGGAACATGGCAAAAATCGTAAATGGAATGGCAAAGGCTACTCCAAAACCCAACATCCCGATAATAGGACGAATCACTTGTCCTTGAGAACCTAAGCTTAGGATACTTCCAGCAATAGGTCCAGTACATGAGAAGGACACCAATACGAGCGTAAATGCCATAAAGAAAACTCCTCCTAATCCACCACGGTCTGACTGAGCATCGATTTTATTGACAAAACCTGAAGGTAATACGATTTCGAACCAGCCCAAGAAAGAAAGACCAAAAAAGACAAAAATACCAAAGAACAATAAGTTCGGAAGCCAGTGCGTACTGATAAAATTAGGTGCGGCCTGTCCGAGTGTATAGGCGATGACTGTACCAAATAACACGTAAATTGCAATGATAGAAAGTCCGTAGATAATAGCTTTCGCTAAGCCTCCTTTTTGTTTGGTGAAATAACTCACCGTCATCGGAATTAATGGATAAACACAAGGAGTAAGCAAGGATACAAAGCCACCTCCAAGAGCCAATAGGAAGAAGCTCCACAAAGAAGTTTCTGTAGGCGTGCTATCTTCTGTATCAGGCGAAGATGTCAAGGCACTACTTACGGTATCGCTAGTGGTGGTATTAGAATCAACAGTTGTTGCTAGTTCTGCTTTGCTGCTATCAATGTTGGCAACCTTTGCAGCAGCAACTTTGGCTAAACTATCTTCGATTTTTTTTTTGTCAGCGGCACTCGACTCGCTTTTGACATCTAACTTGAACTTTCCTTTGATAGGGACACATTGTCCTGTAGCATCCGAACAAGCCTGTCCGTCGTGCGTTCCTTCAATACTTGGATTCTCTTTTAAGATTTTGATGGATTGACGTAGTTCTCCTTTTCCTTCAAAGTAAGAAACATCACCGTCAAAAATCTCATCGTGTTTTTTGATGGGATTAATGGACTTCAAACCGCCTACCAATTCATACGAATCACTTGGCTTGAATTTAATGGTTGTCACAATCGGGCCAACATTAGGGTCAAAATCAGAAGCGAAGTGATGCCACGTTTTATCGGTTGTAATGGTAAAAATTACATCGACAGTTTCGCCAACGGCAGGATTAGGCTTTGATAAAGTCCATGACCATTTGGCTGGATTAATTTTTTGAGCTTTAACTGGACTTACGGCTAGTGTAAGTAGCAAAAGAAAACCTAGAAATAGTTGTTTCATTGCAAGGGTTTGGATAAGCGTTCTTAGTTTGGGATGTTCTGAAAGAACGTAAATGTCATCTATTTGGTTTGCTAGAATCTGATTTCTTCCATTTTTTGTCAAATTTCACCTTTTTGTAAAGGACGATTCGCCAGAAAACAGAAAAATATTCGATTCGTTGTCTATAAAAGCAATTGACAACGAATCGAATACAAATTAAGTAAAAAATCCTTATTTAAACTTCATTGCCATCGTAACAATGTTAGCCACCATTCCTGTGGTACGGGTATAATGCCCGTAGCGAAGTTCCAAACTATTAAATTCTTTGATGCCCAAAACACCATTAGGAGGCATAATTCTAAAGCCAGTACCAACAAAGTTGGTGTTAAATGCAGAAATGTCATAATCGCTCGAATAGTAATCGCTCGTCGATTTGTTGACTCCATACGGGTTAAAATATTTCACGGCCGTTTGCTGATTAAAACGATAGAACGGACTAAGTGAAAGGTATGGATTGAGTTTAATCGTTCCTTCCAAATTGATGGTATTGGCAGTCATGCCCCAGTTGTCTAAATAGTAACGATAGAAAGCACGGATAATCGTGCGGTCTCCTAAGAAGTAACTTAAACGCATCCCAATAGGTAATTTAAAGCGTTTTCCCGGTAAACGCTCCACATTTTCAGTGCCATCTGTAAAATAGACACGGTGAAAAGGCGTGCTTAATAAACCCTCTTGGTACGACGGTTCTACAATGGCTAATACTTGCATTCGTTTGTTGATAACCTGCGAAAGCGAGAAAGCAACATTATATGAATTTCTTGGTTTATAAGCAATAGGGTCTCTATCACCTTCTGCTCCAGTACCATATCCAGAAGGCCTGTTCTCAAGAGGTAAAATCACACTCCATGTATCGAAGAAAGCTCCTCCTTTAACGGTAAATTCACGGTTTTTATCTTTCGATAATTTGGTGAAATTCAAGTTTATTCCATACGATTTGTAATCATATTCGGTTGAATACGATAAGCTAATCCCTTTGGTAATGCCAGTTCTGCTATCATTTACGTTCCAGCTAAGACTTGGGTAAAAGTGGGTGTCACTTTTAGAAGCTGACGAAACGGTTAAAGGGTCAATTTTATCCGAAGATGCCGACGTATAATGATCTATGTTCAAGTCTAAGTTGAAGGTGTGTTGGCGGTTTTTCCAATCGTATTTGGTAAATCTCAAATCGAGGGATGTTCCAATATCACTTAATGCTTCTGAGCCAATCCCGCCTGTAACAGCAGAATTATTGCCGTCTTGGTGATAATAACTCGAAATAAAGTTGACTTCTTCGAGTTTTAATTTACGTTTTTCGTAGCTACTTTCTTCGGTATCTTTGCTGGTTTGGGCAAAAGAATGCTGAGAGAATCCTGCAAGAAGTAGGGCTACTGAGATAACTATTTTTTTCATGGAATATCGTTTCTAGTGATTGGCTGCCGACTTAGGATAACTAATCGACATAAATTTTAATGACTGCATATAAGGACGTGTGCAAACTGATTTTAGGCTTACAACATCCTGATTGTCTTTTAAATACGTTGGAGTTACATTGTTTCGAAAGCTTGACACTTTTGTGTGATTGCTAGTTACAACCACATCCGCCACCGCTTTTTCCTCCGTTAGCACCCGCAGCACCTTCACGATAGAGGTAAAAGCTTTGTTCAAACTTTTCTGATTTACGAGACGATAGTTCCATCTCAGAGTCATTAATACGGCTTTTTTGGTATTCTTTTACCGAAGTACATGACTGACTCATTAGCCCAATAATACTTAATCCAAGGGCGATATAAAGTGGTTTGGTGATATTCATATTGTTAAGAATTTCAATGAATAATGATGATAAAAACAGTCTGAGCTGCTTAACGAATCGTAATATTTCGAGTGGTATGTACCCTATTGGCATCGTCCACAATAATGCAGGCCATGTTGGGCAATTGATTTACTAAGTCTAAACCTACCCGTACCCCCATAACCATGATGGGCGTTGCCATCGCATCGGCGAGTTCAGCATTAGGGCATATAATGGTCGCACTTTTAATTCCCGTTACCGGAAATCCTGTTTTGGGGTCAATGGTATGCGAGTATTTTTTACCATCAATGACTACGTATTTTTCGTAGTTTCCAGAAGTAGCAATGGCCATGTTGCTAATGCAGAGTGATGAAAAACTACGGTCACGAATAGTAGGGTCTGCAATGCCTACTGTCCATTCTGTACCATCGGGTTGTTTTCCCCATGTCGTTAAATCTCCCGAAGCGTTCACAACCCCAGCTTTTACGCCCCTTTTAATCAGAAGGCTTTTCGCCATTTCAGCCGCATAGCCTTTTCCAATACCTCCAAAACCAATACGCATTCCTTTTTCTTTTAAGAAAATGCTACAGTCATCGGCGTTAAGAAGGATATTTTTATAATTAATCAAACGAACAGAAGCCTTAGCGACTTCTTTATCAGGCAAGGCTTTCATGGACAAATCAAAATTCCATAGGCTTTTGTCAATAGAGCCATAACTAATATCAAAAGAACCTTGGGTAAGTTCCGAGATGCGAATGGCTCTTTGTACCAATGAGAAAACCTCTCTATCAACTTGTACGGGACTGATGCCTGCTTGTTGATTCACTTGATTGGTCTGACTACTTTCTGAGAACGTCGTTAAGAGTGCTTCTATTCGTCTGATTTCATCTACTGCTGCATCAATATGAGCTTCTGCTAATTCAGCATTTTCTTCGACAACTGTTAGGGCAAAACTATTGCCCATCAGTCGTAAAAACTTTTGATGAATATGTCCTTTACTTTTTAGCATGCGTCGCTTTTGTGATGTCTTGTACAAGTTGAGTGCTTGTAAAATCTTTCGGATAGCCATCCCATTCTTTTACCACTTTCCCTTTGGCATCAATGAGTACTGTTAAGGGGAATTTTCCTTCTGGATTATACTTTTCAGCAAGTCCTTCGTTGATGGCTGTTTGTTTTTTATCTAATTGATTTTTTTTCAAACGAGGAAAATCAGCACGTACCAAAATCAGGTGTTCGCCTGCATAGGTTTTAAACTCGTCTGATTCAAAAATGTCTTTTTTGAGTTTAATACAAGGGATGCACCAGTCCGAACCACAAAAATTAAGTAGGATATACTTATTCGCTTGTGTCGCTTCTGTTTTTGCTTTTTCAAAGTCACCAAGCCATTCAACGCTTGAATCCATGACAAAGAGAGTACATAATAATGACAAAAAGAATACTTTCATAAAAGATGTTATTACAATGATTAGAATAAATAATTAGCTATAAATAACAAGCGTTACTCCGTCTGTTGCTGTTTTATAGACGGTTAGTCCACCACTGCCAAAGCTATTTTTCCCTTTACCCGTCAAGTCAAATTGGGCACCATGTTCAGTACAATAATAAGCGTTAAGGGCAGAATAGTATATTACTTTTTTCTTTGGTTCGTGCGAGCAAGTTTGTGTTGCTGCCACATAAACCCCCGCAGTCGGTTGAGCTACAACGATGCCACTTAATTGGATATAACCTCCTACTTTACCCAATGAATTTGCATAACTTGCTAGGGTAATGGTTAGTAAGCGGTTGGTAATTTTGCTTAAATCAGTTCCGTTTCCAGTGGCAGTACCTGTGCCAGTAGTAGTGCCTGTACCTGTTGTAGTACCTGTTGTTGTTCCTGAGCCAGTGGTGGTGCCTGTTGTTGTTCCCGTTGTAGTACCTGTAGTAGCTGTTCCACTTGCAACGGTGTTCAAGATAGAGTCAGTATCTTTTGTACAGCTGCTTAGTAGAGCCATTAATGCACCTCCTTTAAATCCGATTGATTTTAGAAACTCGTGTCTTTTCATGATGGAAGAATTTGATTGCAACTTAATTGTATGGTGGTTATGTGAAATTTCGAATGAATATAATTATGTTGGATATTTTAGTAGTTAGGCTTTTATTTTGAATGCTACGATTGAAATAGACAGTACGTGTGTCTTAATGTCTTTGATTACTATTACGTGAGAAAATGTAAAAGGGTGGGGTCGTTTTGTTATTTTTTTGAAAAAATAATGAAATAGCCTGTGGTGTAAACGAAAAAGGAGACTATCCATTAAGAACAGTCTCCTTTTTATATGATTGAGGATTCATTTATCCTACTAATTCTAATAAATCCGCATCTTCTAAACGCTTGCGTTCGTCTGCCATTAATAAGAAACGAGTATAGATTTTATCCAAATCTGGTTTTTCAAATTGGAATCCTAATAATTGTAAACGGTGGCGTAATGCTGCACGACCCGAACGAGAAGTCAAGATAATGTCAGATGAATTAACCCCAACATCTTCTGGACGCATGATTTCGTAGTTCTCAGCATGTTTCAAGAAACCATCTTGGTGAATTCCTGAAGAGTGAGCGAACGCATTCGCTCCAACAACCGCTTTGTTTGGCTGTACATTGATACCCATCAAGTTAGAAACTAACTGAGACGTTGGATATAAATATTGAGGGTTGATACCCGTTGTCATGTTCAAATCTTTGTGAACATTCAAAATCATTGCTACTTCTTCTAATGAAGTATTTCCTGCACGTTCTCCAATACCGTTAATTGTTACTTCCACTTGTCTTGCACCTGCCTGAATACCAGCAATCGTGTTGGCTGTTGCTAAACCTAGGTCGTTATGGTTGTGCATTGAAATAATTGCTTTGTGAATGTTGGGTACATTTTCAAACAAATAGCTAATACGTTGGTGCATTTGGTGAGGTAATAAATAACCTGTTGTATCAGGTAAGTTTACTACTGTAGCCCCTGCATTGATAACCGCTTCTGTCAATTGAGCTAAGAACTGAATGTCTGCACGACCTGCATCTTCAGCGAAAAATTCTACGTCTTCCACAAAACTTTTAGCGTATTTAACCGCCCAAACGCCTTTTTCAAGAATTTGCTCTCTTGTTGAATTGAATTTGTGTTTGATATGCACGTCCGAAGAGCCAATACCTGTGTGGATACGTGGTCTTTTAGCGTGTTTTAAAGCGGCTGCCGCAGCGTCAATATCCTCTTTTTTCGCACGAGTAAGTCCGCAAACAGTTGCATTTTTAACGAGTTTCGCAATTTCCTCTACTGAACGAAAATCACCAGGAGAAGAGATTGGAAAACCTGCTTCAATGATGTCAACGCCCAATAACTCTAGTTGTTCAGCAACTTGTAATTTTTCCTCGGTGTTTAATTGACATCCAGGAACTTGCTCACCATCACGTAAAGTTGTGTCGAAAATCTGAATTCTGTTACTCATGATTGTTGGGATAAACTCGATTGATTAAAGATATAAAATGGATTGATAACCTATTTTTGGTTATTCCACTTTTCGAAATTAAGTTAAATTCTTTGGTTTGCAAAAAAAGTAATACTATTAAAGAGCTGAAATTGGCATATTTTTTAGAAAAAAAAGCTAGTTGATAGGTGTAAATCACACTAATTATAGACTTTTATTCTAGTTGGATTACTTTATAGCCTTTTTAATGCCGACCTATTAGTTTTTTTTTCTTTCTGAAGATTAATTTTTAGAAAAAATAGAGCGTACGTATTTAGGATAGCACTCCCCACGATTTTTTACTTTTTAATACGGGGTACATTAAGACGGTACTCATCACAATGGCACCACCAATATAAAAACCTGTGTTCATTCGTTCCGCATCGCCGAAGGTTAAGAAGGCTAGTAAAATCCCATAGATAGGCTCTAAGTTTAGCGATAAACTAACCGTAAAAGCAGACATCTGTTTCAATAATCTGTTGGCTACTGTGAAAGGGTAAATTGTACACCCAAAGGCTAAAACGGCAATCCAAAACCAATCAATTGCAGAGGGAATGATGTTCATCGGTTCTTCTGAAAAATAAATAAATAAAGGCATCGTAATCAAAACAATAACAAACGCCCCTGTCATTTCCCAGAAAGTCATTTCTAAGGGTTCGTAGTCGTGTCCTAAACGAGCATTAAAAATATTCATTAACGATGCCGCTAATCCTGCTGCAACTGCTAAGGTCAAGCCCAGAGCGTAGTCGAACTGAAAGCGAAAAATAATGTAAAGCCCTATAATGACCAAAATCGCCATGAGGATTTCCAACAGGCTCAATTTTCGTTTACTGAAAAAAGGTTCAAGAAAAGAAGTCCACAAAGAACTCGTTGCCAAGCCTGCTAACGAAACAGAAGCGTTAGAAAAACGAGCCGAGCCAAAAAATAATAACCAGTGAATCCCTACTAAAAAACCTACCAATAAGAGCTTTTTGGGAATAGGCGTACTTGCCTTCTTGGGCTTATTGCGATTTTGCCACCATCGAATACCCAAGATGCCGAGTACCGTTAAAAAGGTACGATAAAGGACCATGG
>JALRIJ010000121.1 GCA_023255485.1 Flectobacillus sp. | reverse complement strand
AACAGTAGCCGACCCATTTTTGTTCAACAATTTAGGTATTAGTTACCAAGCTTTGGGTCGCTATGAGGAAGCTTCCCAATCCTTTTTACTTTCGCACCACATGATCCCTAATCTTATTTACCCGCAAAGTCTCTTGGCAAAGTTATATCTTCAACAGGGCAAAGTGGCACATGCCAAGCAAGTAGCTAAAAAGGTGTTGGTTTGTCCAGTTAAGGTCTATTCAGAAGCGGCTAATGAAATGAAGATAGAAATGCGCAATCTCCTAGAAAATAAGCCATTAGATACTGGCTTGATCGAGGAAATAGAGTATTGATGAGTACTTTATCAAGTTCAACTAATAGTATTTATGATTCAACTTCATGAACTGTAAATAGCGTAAATGCATTTCCACTTTCTAAATACAAAAAGCCCCCACAGAAAAAATCCGTAGGGGCTTTATTGTTTGTAAAAAAGACTATTGAGCGAATCTTACTTTTAAATCATTCAATTTCGTTTTTACAGAAGTATCAATCTGACGGTCGTTCACACGAAGTACGTAACCACCAATTAATTTCTCGTCAATTTTTTCAATTAAAATAACCGATCTACCTGTAGCGTCTGCAACTACTTTTTTGAAAGACTCTTTTTGAGCATCCGTTAAAGCAGCAGCACTTGTTACATAAGCTTTCTGAATACCTTTTGCATATTCGTATTGAGCTACGTAATCGTGAGCAACTAGTGTCAGTAAGTTTTCACGGTTTTTTTGAACAATAATGTCAAAAATCGTCATCGTTGCTGCATTCACTTTACCTTCAAACATTCCTTTCAGAATATTATGTTTGTGACGGTGAGAAACAATTGGATTTTTCATTACTGCCACGAATTCGTCGTTTTCATCACATACTTGAGCGAATAGTTTCATATCGTCAAATACTTGTGATTCCACGCCTTTTTCTGTTGCTAAGCCTAATAAAGACTTGGCATATCTGTATGCAACGGTTTGCTGTGACATCTGTTGAATTCGGAATGTGGAGTAGTCTTCAAAGCAAACTGCTTTTTGCTAATCCTAATTTCAAATTAATTAAGTTTTGCATCAGATAATAAATCCGATACTAATTTCTCTTGAGCTG
This sequence comes from Flectobacillus sp., assembly GCA_023255485.1. GTDB lineage: Bacteria > Bacteroidota > Bacteroidia > Cytophagales > Spirosomataceae > JALRIJ01. The sequence goes on along the minus strand of JALRIJ010000121.1, from coordinate 8,237 downwards.
AACGGTCTGCCAATTGGTTGCGTAAGATTTTCTCTGCAATTTCCAATGACAAGTTTGCTGCATCTGCTTTCAATGCTGCAACTGCATTTGCTCTCTCTTGGCTGAACGCTGCACGAGCTTTGTCCATCTCTTCTGTTGCTACTTTTTGAGCTTCAGCTTTCGCATCGGCAATTAAAGCATCAGATGCTTCTTTTGCTCTTTTGATTAACGCATCACGTTCTGCACGAGCTTCAGCAATTAACTTTTCATTACCAGCTTTTAATTCCGCCATTTCTTGACGAGTTTTTGCTGCCATTTCTAGAGCATCGTCAATAGATTGTTCACGTTCGTGTAATGAGCTTACGATTGGCTTCCAAGCAAATTTTGCTAAAACAAAAAACAAAATGCCGAATACTACTAACTGCCATACGATAAGACCCAAATCAGGAGTAAGTAATTCCATAATTCTTTATGTTTTTATAGCTAATGTTTCCAATAGCTTATCAGTATATTAATTTGTATTGGTAATACTTTTCAAAGCATTCTCTTACCTGCCTAATGCTTGGTAAGAGAATGTTTAATGGCTTTTATTATCAATTTTCTTATTCAACGAAACTAATTTTCTGCTGTAGAAAAGTGATAAACTTGGTTGCTAATGACTATTTGTTAGCTACCAAGAAGCAAATTACTGCTGCGAAAAGAGCAACCGCTTCAACGAATGCAGCTACAACTAACATCGCACCTTGGATTTTTCCAGAAGCTTCTGGTTGACGAGCGATAGATTCCATTGCACGGCTACCGATGTTACCGATACCTAAACCAGCACCGATTGCTACTAAACCAGCACCTACAGAAGCTAAACCTGTACCAACTGAAACTTCAGATAAGATTGACAAAAGTGACATAACTTTGTTGTTTATTTATTGTTAAAATTGAAAAAATACGAATTTGATTGTTGTCGGTTAGCGGTGTAACTGTTAACCATCATCGGGTCAATCGTCACGTTGAATCCGTTAACTAAAAACAGATAACTATTAACCGATTTTTAGTGGTGTCCTTCTTCTACTGCTGAACCAATGTAGCTTGATGCTAGCATCGTAAAGATAAAGGCTTGTAAGAATGCAACCAATAACTCAATGATGTTCATAAATACAGAGAACAACGTTACTACTGGTACTACCGCCCATACTTTCAAGATGAAGATAAGACCTAAGAAGCTTAACATGATGATGTGTCCTGCTGTAATGTTAGCAAAAAGACGAATCATTAATGAGATTGGTTTGATAAACATCCCTAAAATCTCTACTGGTGTTAAGATTACTAATAACCATTTCGGAACACCTGGCATTGCGAAGATATGTCCCCAGTAAGTACTTTTGCCATTTAAGTTGGTTACGAAAAAGGTAATTACAGCCAATACTAAGGTTACCGCAATATTTCCAGTTACGTTTGCTCCACCAGGTAACAAACCTAAAATGTTATTGAACCAAATAAAGAAGAATAATGTCAGTAAATATGGAAGAAAACGTCTGTAGTGCTTTTCGCCAATATTATTTTTAACCACTTCATCACGAATAAAAATGATGATAGGTTCGATTAACGATTGGAATCCTTTTGGAGATTGTAATCCTCTTTTTTTATAAGAACCAGCAACTGAAAGGAAAATAACGATTAATAATACGGCACTCAATAACATCGATGCAACGTTCTTTGTAATCGAGAAGTCTAATACGTGAGAACCGTCAACTGCATGAATTTTACCATGTTCTAACTTCAATCCGTTGTATTCTACTGGATTTCCGTGTTCGTCTTCTAAGTTACTAGAAGAGAATACTTCGATTCCTTTTTCCGTTTTAACAATACATGGAAGATAAACGGATACACCGTGAGCAAACTCCCATTTATGGTCATCTCCGATGTGGTGCATAATTAAATGCCCCAAATCTAATTTCCCTTCTTCATGAGCTTCACCAGCTTCTGAATGAGAGGTAACGGCTTCCGTCGCATGTTCTGCGGTAGAATCGGCATGGTGTTCTTCTTGAGCAAAAACAGAGGTGGCAGCGAAGAATAGAAATGCCAAAATATTTGAAAAATATAATTTTTTCATCACAACTTTGGGAATGATTCGTATTATGGTTTTTATAATTACTCTAGTAATATTTTTATTTCTACATTGATAATCAGTGTATTAACTTAATGTTTTGATTATCTACTACGAAATATACTGCAAGTTACGATACAAATCGTATATTTCAAAACCTGTGTAACATAAATAGAGTACAAAAAAATTGGTAATGAATATATAGATATTAGGGGTATCCAAATAGATGAAATAACCAACAAATGCCAAACTCAACAGCATTCTTGCAATAATGGTGGTTAGATAAAACTGGACAAAGTATTTTCGGTCGTTATCAAAGCCTAATTGCATTAAAATATGACTTAAATAAGAAGTCGCTCCGTAAAATGCCCAAATGTACCATTTCGTAGAATGAATGTAGGACGCAAGTCCTAGTTCCGATGAAAATCGAAAGATAAGACCTGTTACTATTGCCAAGATAATGATCCTTATCATTTTGGGTGGTTTTGTAATTTTCTGCAAAAGTACAGTAAAAGAAAGACTTAACGTTAGGATGATTCTAAAAAAATCAAGATAACAAGTAACTATGCCTAAAATGAGGCGTTTCTTAGAAGCTATACTAAATAAGCAATTGATAGTTATTCATTTGTTTGCCAGATTTCCCAAGCCTTTTCTGCTTGTCCATGTAGCATTTCTAAGCCAAAGTGAACGGCTTTTGCTCCGTGTACTAATCCTTTTTTCAAGAATAATGTTTCTAAAGGGTTATACACAATATCATAGAGCAAATGTTTATCTGTTAGTAACTCGTAAGGAATAGCAGGGCAAGTATCAATTTTAGGGTGCATTCCTAGCGGAGTCGTATTCACAATAAGTAAGTGTTCTTGCATGACCTCTTGAGTGAGCTCTTCATAGGTAATGGTATCGTCTTCTTTTTTACGAGACACTAATTGTACGTTAATACCCAAGTCTTCTAATGCTGTAATAATTGCTTTGGCAGCACCTCCTTTTCCTAACACTAAGGCTTTTTTAGGAGCTACTTCCTGAAAAGCATCCCATTTTTCTAAAGTCCAACGAAAACCCCAGTAATCTGTATTATAGCCTTTGGTTGAGCCGTCGGCCATAATTTTCACGGTGTTCACAGCACCAATTTTTAGGGCTGCTTCATCTACAGCATCCAAAAATGGAATGATGTTTTGTTTGTGCGGAATGGTTACGTTAAAGCCTTTGATAAAGGGACGTTGAGATTGCAAGAGGGCAGGATAAAACTCAATATGCTCTAATTCAAACTTTTCGTAACTATGTGTTTCAGAAAGTCCTAATGCTTCGAATTTGTCTGTAAAATATCCTTTTGAGAACGAATGTCCCAATGGGAAACCAATAAGACCAAATGTTTTCATGCTATATAAAATTTTAATGCGTAATGGAATAATTAGTGATTATCCATTACGCATTATTTTTTAAGATGTTAATCTATTTTAATTTTGATTTCACAAAACCAATAATCATTGGTAAAACCGATACACCAACAATGCCTAACACGACTTTCTCAAAATTGTGTTTTACCCATTCATTATTGCCTAAGAAATAACCCAACAAGGTAATCCCTGTTACCCAAAGGATTGCTCCAATGATACAGAAAGTGATGTATTTACCATATTTCATACTTCCTGCTCCTGCTACGAAAGGGGCAACCGTACGAACAATAGGGACAAAGCGAGCCATGATAACGGTTTGTCCACCATTTTTTTCATAAAACTCTTCAGTCTTTGTGATGTGTTCACGCTTTAAGAAGAGGATTTTATCTTTCGATTTAATGAACTCACTGAAATATTTTCCGATAAAATAGTTTACATTATCTCCCAAAAGGGCTGCTCCAATTAACAAAGGAATAACAAAGGCAATGTCAATTTTTCCAGTGGCAGCAGCTAATACCCCTACTGCAAAGAGAAGTGAGTCGCCAGGTAATAAAGGCATCGCCACTAAACCTGTTTCAACAAAAATAATTAGGAATAACAAACCATACGTTAAAGTGCCATTTTGGTCAATGAATGTACTTAGGGCTGTCAAAGGGTCTTTCAGTAATTGAAGGAAGAAATGAACGATTTCCATGGGGATTGTTTGAATGTTTAGAAATAAAAGATAAACTATATCTTGACGATAAAAAGCGTTTAACCCATTGAGGAAACTTGACAATGGATTAAACGCCTCAAATTTTGCACGATAATTTGTTAAATCGTAGTTCTTTAGATTATTTATCTAAAAAATCGTGGAAAGTATCGCTTCTCAAACCAAGACGAATCGTTTCTAGGGAGATAACATCGTGTGGAGCAATATTACCTACGTTCACGTTTGCACCTACTAATTTAACAAACCATACTTGTTGTGATTTTTGTGGAGCTTCCCAAAGTATATGTTCTTCTGGAATTTCAGTTAAAATCTCTTCCACTAATCCCTGACGAACTTCACCCGATGAACGGAACAGTCCAACGTTTCCACCCTCACGAGCTTCTCCGATTACTTTCCATGCACCTGCTTCTAATTCCATTTTCATCAATTTGATCCACTTGTAAGGAGGAATAATTTTTGCTTCATCCTTTGAACCAACTTCAGAAAGAACCGTTACTTGTTGAGCTAATGTTCTGATATACTCACATTTGTCATCTTGGTGCATTTCTAATGAACCATCAGATACTTCTGCGTATTCCATGCCATACTGATCAAGCACTCGGCGATAGTCGTCGAACTGATTACGAACGATGAATGCTTCGAATAATGTTCCACCAAAATAGACAGGAATATTATATGAACGATACAATGCTAATTTCTCTTTTAAATTTGGAGTTACAAAAGAGGTTGCCCATCCCAATTTCACAATGTCTGTATAACCCGCACCAAGTTCTAAAAAATCTTCAACTTGTCTTAGGCTAAGGCCTTTGTCCATTACCATTGTTAAACCTTTTTGACGAGGCTTTTCTGTTCTTTCGGGAATCTGGTTAAGTGGGTAATTCATATTGATTAAGTCTGGGATTGATGTTTATGTGTTTAAGAAGACGCTCTTTTTGAATTTATTACTGGTAAATCAAAAAGTTATTCTAGTAATGGAGCCTCTTCATTCCTTTTTTGAAAATTTATTTACCTTTTGATGAAGTGTATTTGCTATGAAACATCGCAAAAATAAAAATATCTTAGTTAAGGCACAAATACGAATTAATTAGATTGTCTTATTGTAATAAGCGTTTTGATGTAAGTTGTTGCTAATAAGCATATTAGTTGTTGTAAAAAAATAATTTTTCATAGATTTAATATTTTTTTTATCAATATCTTTTATTTACTAAACACTGTTTAGTAAGTTTGTGGTGTAAATGTAAATGATATAAAATTAATTTGTATGAAAAATATCGGATTTCTACTCGTTTTACTCTGTACATTGACCCTCAAATCTTTTGCTCAAGGTGTAGCGAAAGAGGCTGTTTTGGGCGAATGGCTATCGGAAGATAAAGATGGTAAGATTTTGATTTTCAAGCAAGGAGATAAGTTTTTTGGGAAAATTAGTTGGGGAAAAGATCAACTCCGAAAAGATTTGAAAAACCCAGATGAGCGACTTCGTAACCAAACAATTGTAGGTTCTATCATCTTGAAAAACTTTGAGTTTACGGGCGAAAAATGGGAAAATGGAACGGTGTATGACCCGAATAACGGTAAAACCTACTCATGCACTATGAAATTAAGAAGTAGTAACCAACTCGAATTAAGAGGCTTTATTGGCGTATCTTTGTTAGGCCGAAGTACGGTATGGACAAGGGTTAGATAATTAGTAGAGCCAAGTAGATTTTATGGGAATATCAGAAAGAAAAGAACGAGATAAACAGGAGTTACGTCAACGAATAATCGACGCTGCAAAGGACATTTTTATTGAGCAAGGCTTCGAAAAAGCATCCATCAGAGCCATAGCTGAGCGAATAGAGTATAGTCCTGCAACGATTTATTTACATTTTAAGGATAAAGATGAATTGTTACATGCTATCCACGAAGTAGGTTTTTTACAATTAGCAGTACTTAAAAAAGACCTGACAAGCATACAAGATGGCTTTGAGCAATTGACGCAACGGGCTAAAATTTATCTACAGTTTGCTATTGATAATCCAGAAATGTATGGTTTGATGTTTATTCAGGATGCTCCTATGGAAGCCATCAAAAAATGTAAGGAAGAGGATGAGTGGAACTGTGGAATGGAGGTTTTTGAGGGATTAGTCCAAAATCTGCTGCTCTGTATGAAACAAGGACTTATCCCTGAAACGGAAGTCCATGTGTTAGCCATGACGGTTTGGGCTTATATTCATGGTATTGCCTCGCTTTACATTAAAGGCCGCTTTTTTATGTTTGAATCAAAAGGCTTAGATGTTCACCAAATGATTGAAGCTTCTTTTAAAGTCATGTTGAATTTATTTAAGTCGAAGTAATCAATACATTAAATGAAAAGGTATCAGCAGATACTTTTTTATTTAACCTTTTACTAAACACTGTTTAGTAACTATTGGATGTTTTATTGAGTGATTGCCCATATGCCATTAGGTAATCCACGATAAAAAATAGGAATTGGCAACGTCTTTTTTTTGATAAGAACTTTGTTGCTCAGACGTCTATCCATTACAAACTTGTTTCATTAACCATAGGGGTACTTCCCTTTACTATTTTAAACCATGAGATATTTATCTTTATTTCTTCTACTTTGCTGTGTATCGAGTGTCACCGCTCAGTCGGATGTCTTGAACCGATACGTACAAGAAGGCTTGCAGAGTAATCAGACTTTAAAACAACAAGGTTTTCAACTTCAAAAAGCGATGTTTGCTCTTAGTGAAGCGAAGACGCTTTTTAAACCTACAGTTAACTTCAATACCACACTTTCGGGAGCTATGGGTGGACGAAAAATTGAATTGCCTGTAGGAGATTTGCTGAATCCTGTTTACAGCCAGTTGAATCAGTTGACTAATTCTTCTAAATTTCCTCAAATTCAAAATACCAGTGAACAGTTAGTACCAAAGGATTTTTACGATGTTCGCTTCAAGACAACAATGCCTTTATTCAATGCTGAGATTAAGTTTAATCAAGCCATTAAGAAAGAGCAAGTTGTCTTGCAAGAGATAGAAATGAAGGTCTATAAACGAGAGTTGGTGAAGGATATCAAAACGGCTTATTTCAACTATTTAAAAGCCAGTGAAGCGGTGAAGATTTACCAAAATGCCTTGCAATTATTGCACGAAAGTGAGCGAGTAAATCAGAGTTTAATTAGCAATGGAGCTGCCAATCCGACCGTTTTGATTCGTACTCGTAATGAAATTGCTAAAGTAAATGCCGACCTCGAAGCAGCAAAGGGAGCTCAACAGAATGCAGCAGCCTATTTTAACTTTTTGTTGAACAAAGATTTTACAGAGAAAATTACCTCTGATACCTTATCGCTCAAGGCAATTCCAACAACCTTAACGGATGGACATCGAGAAGAATTAGACAAACTGCAAACGGGTATCGCAATCAACCAGCAATTATTGGGGTTGAGCCAAGCTTACAAAAAACCGAAAATTGGGGCATCGCTTGACCTTGGCTCTCAGGGTCGATTTGGGCAGATAGCTTCTAGTAATTACAACTTTTTATCTCCGAATGCTTTCTTTATACTAGGTATATCCTTGGATTTACCTGTCTATTCTTTTGGTCGTAATCAGTTGAAAGTAAAGCAGGCCGAAATGGATATTGCAGCTTTAGATACGCAATTAAAGCAGGTGAAAAACCAGTTGGATTTACAAACGTCTGTGGCAAATACTAATTACCACGCAGCTCGTACTGTCTATGAATCAAAGGCTTCGCAAGTGTCAACGGCAGAACGTTATTACCGTGACTTGATGCGACGCTATAAAGAGGGAAATTTGAATTTTATCGAGCTGCTTGATGCTCACACGCAGATTACGATGGCACAACTACAGCAATCAATCGCTCTCTACGATGTCTGGATTAAATGGGTCGAACTGGAAAGAGCAAAGGCTAGTTTTGAGATGTAGATTCGTTTTGAGGCATAGAGGCAAGGAGGCATAGAGGCAAGGAGGCAGAGAGTAAAATGTGCGGAATGTCATAGCTCTGAAGGGGCGACATCCTGTAGGATAGGGTAGCCCCATCGCTATCACACCAT
>JALRIJ010000120.1:9147-9387 GCA_023255485.1 Flectobacillus sp. | reverse complement strand
AGCAGTTTCGTTGCTACTTCCCGTGCGATAGCCCAGCGTAAGACTTTCCTCTTGTAAATTATAAACCAGCCCCTCCGTCGAAATCCGTGTTACTTCCCCCACAGGAATTAACGAGATAGGCGTTTGGGCAGGATACCACTTTTCGTAGTGATTAGGTAGTCGAAAAATCTTTGAATAATCGTCGAGTAACACAATTTTAAGGGCATCACTATAACGAACCAAATTGGTAATATTGGTCAT
>JALRIJ010000120.1:0-9137 GCA_023255485.1 Flectobacillus sp. | reverse complement strand
CACCGCAGGAAAGCCTTTTTCAATTAAATATTCATAGGCTTTATCCAAATCATGTTTATTTTGATCAGGCGTATGAACAATTTCTAAAGGGTACTGCCGTGCTTGAATCGCTTCTAAATCCAGATTTCGGTCAAAGTCGCCCAGAAGAACGTCCACTTTTATGCCTAAATCAAGCACTCTATGAATGGCCGAATCCAATACTACTACAAAAGGCGACCATTCGAGTAGTTGCCCCAGTAATTCTTCCGAACAGGCTTCGCCATTGGCGATAATGAGAGCTGGTTCTTGTTTATCTCTAATGACGTGATGTGATGACATGCTTTTTTGCTTGTTGGTATTCGTCGAAGGTATTGATATTTTGTAGCAACTTAACATCTGAAACTTGCACCATTTCGACTTCCACTTGTTGTAAGACTCTTAATACTGATTTACGTTTGGCTTCGTAGGCATTCATAAAGTGGCTAATCATAGCTGGTTCATAAATGGTAATAAGCGGTTCAACGGAAATCGGCTGGCGGGTATTTTCTTGTTCACTCCACATGGTAAACACCTTTTTTTTATCCTGCTCAATTGCCTTATTTTCAAAGGCGGTTGCCATTTTGGTAGGATTCCGATGCTTGATGAGCTGTTCGATAAGCTCTTGTTTGACAAAAGGCATATCACAAGCAATGACCAACCAAGCAGTATCAGGATACGCTTTCATGGCAGCAATAATGCCGACTAAAGGACTTTTCATATCATCAAAACAATCTTTGATAACAGGCAACGCACTCGTTTGATTTGCATTGATAGACACAAATACTTCCTCACAAAAAGGCTGCAACACCTCATACAGGTAGGTTTCTTGCGTTTTATCGTGATAGGTTAATAAGCGTTTTTCGCTTCCCATGCGAGAGCTTAACCCTCCAGATAGAATTAGTCCATTCAATTTCGGCATCATAGACTTGGATTTTGATTGGCAACATAATCACTTTTCCCACCCGTTTTAGTAATTAAACGAGTTTCTTTAATCACTAAATCGTGCGAAAAAGCCTTGCACATATCGTAAATCGTAAGAGCGGCAATAGATGCTCCTGTGAGTGCTTCCATCTCTACCCCTGTTTTGGCGGTAAGGGAACAGGTACAATCAATAATGATTTCATTACCGATTAATTCAATCTTGAATTTACACGAATCCAAGCCTAAAGGGTGACACAAAGGAATTAATTCAGCGGTTTTTTTAGCCCCCATTGTTCCCGCAATAATGGCGGTTTGAACAACTGAACCTTTCTTTGTGACAATGTCTCCGTCCTGAAACTGAGCAATAATTTCGTCGGTTAGCCAAACGATGCTACGTGCAGTAGCTGTTCTTTTGGTAATTGTTTTTGCGGACACATCTACCATAGAAGGGTTATTGTCTGCATCTATATGCGTAAATGTTGCCATATTGCTTTCTCCTCACAAAAGATTGGTCAATCCATCTTTGCGGTGTAACTTCGTTTAAAATTTATTCGACACAAAGATAAACGATAAAACCATAAGGTCTTTACGAAGAACTCTTAGCACAGGTGAATAAATTCATCGACTGAGTAACAATGTTGAATTTTGATTGTTAGTTTTTAGATTCCTACTCTTTTTTACTGATACCATGATAACAGCAGAAGAAGCACTAGCCAAAGTGCTTGAACATACCTTAACTAGTCCTAGTATTTCGATAGCCTTAGAAAACGCTGCGGGATACACCCTCGCCGAAGACATTTATGCCGATAGAGACTTCCCTCCTTTTAACCGAGTGGCGATGGACGGGATTGCCTTCTTGTTTGAAAGTTTAGAAAAAGCAAATTCAACCTTTCCGATTGAGGCGATTCAATTTGCAGGAGAAGCCCAAAAGGAAATGCACTACTCGCTGGCTTGTATCGAAGTAATGACGGGGGCGGTTTTGCCTTTGGGTTGTGATACCGTTATTCGATACGAAGATATACGTATTGAAGAAGATAAAGGAGGTAAACTTGCTCGTCTGACGATTCCTGTATCAGACATAAAAAAAGGACAACATATTCATGCTCAAGGAATTGACAAACGGGCAAAGGATATTTTACTCAGCAAAGGAATCCGTATTAGTCCCGCAGAAATTGCCGTATTAGCCACGGTCGGCAAAACACAGGTGCTGGTACAAGCCCCTCCTCGTGTAGCGGTGATTTCTACAGGAGACGAATTGGTTGAAGTCAATAAAACACCTTTAGCCCATCAAATTAGAATGTCCAATTCGTATATGCTAGCTTCGGCACTTTTACCGTTGGGCATCCAAGCAAAGCGTTTTCATTTGACTGATGAGCCTGAAATTTTGAGGGAGCGACTGCAAGAGATTTTGGCACAACATGACGTTATATTATTAAGTGGGGGCGTTTCGGCAGGGAAAAAAGATTACGTTCCTCAAATTTTGCGAGAATTAGGTGTCCAGCAACTTTTCCACAAAGTAGCTCAAAAGCCTGGGAAGCCTTTTTGGTTTGGTGTAGAAGCAAGTGGAAAGGCCGTTTTTGCGTTACCCGGCAATCCCGTTTCTACGTATTTATGCTTTTGTAAATATGCTCTTCCCTTCATTAGCGGCAAGATAAGCAAGGAGCAAGTCGTGTTGGATAAAGCCATTAAATTTAATCCTCCGCTTACCTATTTTGTTCCTGCGATGTCTTACTTTAAAGAAGGTATCCACTATGCCAATCCTTTTGAGGGCAGTGGTTCAGGTGATTTTGCCAACCTCACTCAGTGCGATGGCTTTATTGAGTTACCTGCTGATAAGTCCTATTTTGAAGTGGGCGAAGTATTTACGTTTATTCGTTTTAGAAGCTAACTTATCTTAGGGAGAAACCTGTGAGGTTTAGAAAATATTAAATCAATACTGGATAGCTTAGTCAACTTTCAAATAGTTGACTAAACTATGAGACTTACCTCTCTGGAATAACTCCGACAGGGCAAAAAAGCCCCTGTCGGGGTTATCCCAGAGAGATGATACATCGTTCGTCCCGATGGACTTGTATAAAAAAAGAGGACGGTTTTGTATCAAACAAGACCGCCCTCTTTATCTTAAAACGCTAAAATTAAGCTCCGAAGATACCTTTGATTTTATCGAACAAACCGCCAGCAGCTTGTTTTGCTTCTTCTATTTTCTCTGCTGCTGCTTCTTGCAAATCTTCTAATTTCTCAGCAGCTTCCGCTTTCAATTCTTCTGCTTTTGCAGCTACATCACCACCTGTTAGGTCAGCGATTTTTTCAGAGATAGCTTCTTTTGCATCCTCAAATGTTGCTGTTGCAGCGTCTGCTAATTCTTCTACTTTTGCAGAAGCAGCTTCTGCTAATTCATCTGCTTTAGCAGAAACATCAGTACCTGTAAGTTCTTGGATTTTGGCAGAAGCCGCATCTGCTAAACCTTCAATTTTTTCAGAGGCAGCATTAGCAATATTTTCTAACGGGTTACCTGCTTCTTGTGGAGTTTCTGGGGTATTATTTTCCATGGCAATAAAGGGGTTAAATGGATTGATAAAATTATTCGTGTACTTTTTTATTTTTAAATGAATAAACGATAACGATTAGCCCAAAAATAACAGCGGGAATACTCAACACTTGTCCCATATTGAGGGACATTCCATTTTCAAAACTTGATTGATTTTCTTTTAAGAATTCGTATAAGAAACGAAGCGTAAAAAGAATAACCATAAAAACACCCGTCAGTAATCCTTCTTGTGTGTATTGTTTTTTCTTATTCCAGATAACCATAATGATTAAGAACAAGGCAATACACGAGAGTGATTCATACAACTGAGCAGGATGACGGGGTACTAATTCCATGTAATCATGCCCTAAAGAAGAGTCATTATAAAACTTGAAAGCCCAAGGTAAATTGCTTGGTTTTCCTAAGATTTCGGAGTTCATTAGATTACCAAAACGAATACACGCCCCTCCTATTGCCACAGCGGGGACAATATGGTCAGTAACGTAGAGGTAACTCACATTTTTATATTTTTTAACATATAAATAGAAGGCCGTAAAGAGCCCTATCCCTGCCCCATGACTTGCAAGACCTGCATAAGGCGGTTTTATCATACTTATAAAAAACTTAACAGGGTCTGCAAAAAGGAGTGGATATTCATAAAAAAAGTAGTGCCCTACCCTTGCACCTACCACCGTACCAATCATGGTATAAAGGAGTAGCTGGTCAGCTTCTTCGAGCGAACGGCCTTCTTTTTTGAACATATAAGAAACTACTTGATAGCCTAATAAAAAGGCACTAGCAAACATTAACCCGTACCAACGAATTGGGAATCCACCAATAAGAGGAATGCTTTCTGGAAAAGTAAAAATATCAGGGCTGGTATGCCAGTCGATATACGTTAACATTTAGGATTTGGTTAGTGAATAAAATTAACTACGCTATTTTTCTTTTGAAAAACCTGAAACAGATACAATTTAAGCATTTATTTTCTTTTTTCATAAACTCAAATAAGCTTCTAAACCTCCCTCCAAATTCTTGATATGCGAGAAGCCTCTTTTTTTGAGAATCGTACACGCAATTTTACTTTGTAGCCCTGTATAACACACGACAACAAGTTCTTGATTTTTGTAAGGTTCTAGCAAATCTAAACGTTCCATTAATTCGTCAAACAGCACACAGATTCCTCCTATTGGGAAGTCCTCAATTTCATCGGTTGTACGAATATCCAGAATGCTAAGTTCTGCTAAGCGGTCTTTGAACTCTTGGGGAGAAATGGTATTTAGCATAAAGAAAATATAGTTAATGAAAAAGCTTCTTAAACGGGTATCCACTCGTTTAAGAAGCTTGAAAACAATTGGATTTCTCTCTATTTTTGTTGACTAGCAATCACCAAATAAGCCGTTGAGATAGCTGTACCTATGGCGAAGTTTGTCCACACTTTACGAGATTTTTTACGTTTTGCTTGCAATATATAGCCTTCTGCATAGCGTTGGTCATCCATTAAACGCTGGTCTGGGTAGCCTAAATTGTGCATTTTCGGAGCTGTGGAAGAACAAGCAACCGCAGGGATTAATCCAAACAAGCCATTAAACAATAATGAGGTCAGTAATGTCCAAGTTCCAGCCCCTGCATGTCTGGAATAATAGCGTTCGGCATCTTGCGTTCCTTTTAGGAATAAATCTTCCTTGGCAACATTTGTTGAAGGAGACACAGCGATGATTACAGCGGCTGAGGCATCAGGATTTACGTTGGTTGGAGCAACCGTAGAAATGAGTGCCCCTTGTGTATCAAAAATATCTTTAGCTCCATTTTCGTACTTCACAAAAAGAACCTCCTTTTTATCTACCCCATAAACAGGGCCATTTTGATTGTCCCAACGTTTATATTTAATTTCTTGATTGGTAATTTCGGTAACTTTTGCAGGAATTTCAGAGCCGTCTCGTTTAGTAATTATGTCTTGAGCGACACTCATTACGGCTGTTACTAAAAAAATAAGGAGTGTTAATACGTGCTTTTTCATGTATAGGAATTGTTTAAATTGTTTTCAATAGAATAGGTTAAGTAACTAAATAGATATAAAAAGATTGCTTGCGTGACATCATGGCTGCCGAAGCAGTATTTTTAACTAACGTATTAGCTACTTAATGGTAAAAAGATGTGTAAAAAGTCGAGCGTTTAAAGCAAAATAATCGTTTCATTCAGCTTTAATCTGAGTGATGGTCGCTCATAAATTGTTGACTTTTTACACAACCTCGGAGTTCTTTTACAATTCGTTGTAAGCTAAAATTCCACCTAGTACGTTACGTACATTCGTGAATCCTTGTGCTTGTAAAAATGCTTGAGCTTTTCCAGAACGAGCACCAGAACGGCAGTGTACAATTACTTCTTGCTCTTTCCAGTCTTCAATTTCTTCCAAACGGTCAGGAAGTTCTCCTAATGGAATTAATAAAGCTCCTAAGTTATCCTCTTCATACTCATATTCTTCTCTTACATCTAAGAAGTTGAATTCTTCGCCTGCATCAAGGCGTGCTTTTAAATCTTGTACTGAAATGTCCATAAACGATACAATGTGTTAATTGGTGAATGTAATACTATGCTTTTTTTTAATGCGTAATGGCAATTTTACGAACAAAAGAATGTTGTCCATTAGAAAGCCGCAATAGGTAAATGCCCGTATTGAGGCTTTGTAAATTAACTTCTTGACTTCTGGTTTCTTCTTTCCACAGCGTTTTTCCCATAAAATCTAGTACTTCAACAGTTGTTAGCGTGGGGTTGTTCCATTGAATAAGTCCTGATGTTGGATTAGGAGAAAGCACTAACTGAGCATCTAGGTCACTTTCGGTAGCCAAAGGCTGATTAATCACTTTGATTATCTCCACTTTGCCTCCCATCACAGGACGAATCATTAATGAGCCTTTCACGGCCGAATTGGTATCGGTATCAGGTACCCATTCTGACCCAAAACTAAAGAAAGTGGTGTTATAAACTGCCTTTTTCTTGGTCGCATCTAACTGATAATGAACCGTATTTTTGTCTAACCCCACTTTGAGAGGAATATCGTCGCTCAACTGCAAATAGCCAACATAAAACGTATCCGAAACTGCGATAGGTGTTTTTGCCGTTTGTTGCACACCCTCCGCAATTTGGTAAGTAGCTTCTTTTCGTACATCAAATTCAACAAATCCGTTCATTTTGTTCGGATATTGAATAACAACCTGTCGCTGAGAAAGTACTTTCCCCGGCTTTCCTTTGTCATTGTCCCATACCACCACAATGGTGTTTTTGCCCGCTAAATTTTGTAAGGCAGGAGCAACTGCCACCCGAATCGCTTGTACTGAATCGACTTTGCCATTATTAATAAATTGAACCGCTACTTTTCCATAACCTTGACTCAGATAAGAAGCAGCCTCTGCTGTTCCATCATCGTAGGCATAATAGTCTTCAAAAACGGTAGTCTTGCTCAAGGTGTCGTTCGCAGTTAACACATTAGGCAGTTTTGTATTAATACCATCAAGTGACAAGTACTGAAACTTCACTTTCAACGAATTCGTTGTGCTAGTGGAGAGTGCTACTTTAGGTAAAGCAACACGCAACTTTCGTACTTCTACCTTATTTTCAAAGTCATCTAGGGTAATATCCTGAGTAGCCAAGGTTGTACCCGCCTGATTACTTATTTTAAGTTGTACCTTCGGATTGAAACGAGAAGAATAGGTAATTAAGTCGGTACTAATACTATCGGCAAAAGCAGTCGTAGGGTTCGCCAACAACTGTTTCATAGGCATTGAGCGATAGCGTTTTAAGAGAGGCGACACCTCTTTTCGTAGGGCGGCATCCGCCAAAACGGTATCTTTCAGGGTTCTTGCCTTGTTAAAATAGACATAATCGATATTCCACGTATCAAACTGTCCTGTTAAACGCCCAAAAGCGACAAATTTAAACTGAAAATTTCCATGTAAGTAATCGGCTATTTTGACAGGGATAAACTGCTGAATAAACTTTGGGTTCGGTGTTTTTCCCTTCTGAGTCCACACGGCATTCCACTGTCCACGGCTATTTAAGAACAATACTTGAAGCGAATCGTTGGGGTCTGGTTGTTCTCCTAAACCTGTATTCTGATAGTAAAAACTCAGGTAAAGGCTATCTCTCAAACTATAAGAAGACAAATCAATAGGCTTACTAATCAAGGAATCTGTACGTCCTTGCATCATCAACGAATCATTTGTTTCTTTTGGAAAAATATAAGGTGAGCCGTTGGCCTGTAAACCATCAAACGATACCATATTTACCGATGGATGCGTTTGAGAATAGGTATTATTTACCCACACATTCGTTGGAGTTATCCACAGTTTGGCATCAGGCATTCCCTTGTCCACCCCTGCAAAGTCGTCAAAAAAAGGTAAGGTTAAGGGAGTATCTGCTATTTTTGCCGCATTGGCAGGTGTAGTTGGCACAGCATAATAGTTCGTTAGGGGAACCGTTTTAAACTGCCCCATCAAGGTGTTTGTAACAACAAAAAAGAGTGGTAAGAGAACTAACCACCCTTTTTTTCCCTTAGCACAAGGGCGGATTGCCCTTGTGTAAGAAGAATTAAAAAATCTTTTTATCATCATGATTATTAATTTTCCGTTGGTGGATTTCCAGCCACCCAAAGGTCAATCATTTCACCTGCGTGTAGTTTATTTCCTTCATCACAAGCAGGAGTTTGACGGATAATCGTTCCTGCTGGTTCGGTTGACTCTGCATCGTAGATGACTGTTCCTTTCTGGAGTCCAGAACCTGAAATTATTATTACTGCTTCGTCATAAGGCTTACCAACCACACATGGCACATCAATTTCTTGATTACCTACACCATTCCCCACAACAAGCGTTACCCTAGAGCCTTTTGCAATTAACGTACCAGCTTCTATTTTCGTATTCTGGTACTTCACTTCTATCACTTCATTTTCACGAATATCGTTTTGGTACTCCAAATTAGGAGCTAACAAACCTGCTATCAACAGTTGCTGTTCGGCACTTCGAACCGACTGGTCTGTTAATTTAGGTAACCTTACCATCGGAGCGGTTTCAGTATTGATGGTTAAGTAAATTTTACGTCCTTGTTTTACTTTTGAATTTTCTAAAGGATATTGTGTTAACACCGTCAAAGGCTTAACCCCTGGAGTGAAAGTACTATCGGTTACTTCAAAGTCAAGATTTCTATCGTTCAACAAATCCTGTGCTTCTTCTAAGGAAAGACCTTTTAAGTTAGGTACAGAAATGGTTTCTCCGTGATTGGTACTCCAAGGAAGGTAAACAAAGAAAAAGCCAAAGAATAAGACTAACATCAAACATACAATGAGGGCTGCATGAACAAATACATCTTTCTTTGAATTAGTAGGAATTTTCATCATTCTGTTATTTTAATCGTAGGAGTTTTCCTATTGTTAGGAAATAGCCTACGGAGTTTTTTCAATTTTATAAACGGTTTTAACACAATTTCTTCTTGTCACCTGCTCAATAAAAACGGGGTTTCCCAAAGGCATCACTTCCAATAAGTTGCCCGCTATTTTTATTTTAACAGTGCAATTTACAAGATTAGTTTGTTTTTGGAAAATTGGATGTAGAAAGATTGAAGTCTATCTTTGTTTTGTATGAGCTCTATTGACGACATAATCAACAAAATTGCCCAG
>JALRIJ010000011.1:28373-28602 GCA_023255485.1 Flectobacillus sp. | reverse complement strand
ATGTTGCGTTCGTTCAAACAAAAGGATATTATCATTGACTTAGGTTTTGGTTTTGCCAAAACGGTGAGCCAGAATTATCAATTGCTCAATCAATTAGAAGCATTTAAAGTGATGGACTTACCCATGCTTGTAGGCGTTTCAAGAAAGTCCATGATTTGGAAAAAACTCGACATTGCTCCCTCAGAAGCACTTAACGGAACAACTGCCCTAAATACCGTATCGGTAATGA
>JALRIJ010000011.1:0-28363 GCA_023255485.1 Flectobacillus sp. | reverse complement strand
GCAAATATCCTCCGAGTACATGATGTTAAGGAGGCGATGGAAGTGATTAAGCTTGTTAGTTTTTTGGGGTAAAAATAATAGGGAAGTGTAAAAAGTCAAAAGTTTATGAGTGTATGTCACTAATTTTAAAGCATATCCTTTTTTTCGTAAAATGAAAATTGAAGGAATATTATTTGGTGCAAAATACGTTAAGCTTTTAACTCTATACTTTTTACACTCCCCATTGTGAAAAATAACTCTTAGAAAGAATCCCACCTACCTCATCAATTTCCTAAACTCCTCTAAATGTTCATCGGTAAAATCTAAGTGTGTCACGAAGCGAACGAGGTGTTTACCAAAAGGGCTTGCTTTGATACCTTTTTCCAGTAATTGCTGCACGTAGTCGGATGCTAAAATGGACTCATTCAGCCTAGCAATAACGATGTTGGTATCTACGGGATAAATTTCTTCGACCTCTGGCAACTGCTCCATGATTTCGCCAATCGTTTTGGCACGAGTATGATCTTCTTTTAGTCGGTCGGTATGATTGTCTAAGGCATAAATACCTGCGGCAGCTAAATAGCCAGCTTGTCGCCAACCTCCTCCCAAACGTTTTCTCACTCGGCGAGCTTGTTTGATAAAGGTGGAAGTCCCCAAAAGCAGTGAACCAATGGGCGTTCCTAAGCCTTTGGATAAGCAGATAGACATAGAATCAAAAACCTTTCCGTAGAGCAAAGGACTTTCTTGGGTTGCTACTAAAGCATTAAAAATCCTTGCTCCGTCCAAATGTAGCGGGATGTTATTTTCGATACAAACTTGTTTAATCTGTTGAATTTCATCAAGTTCATAATAACAACCTCCTCCTTTATTTACGGTATTTTCAAGGGAAACCAATCGTGAAATGGGATGATGGAAATTATCGGGCTGAATTGCCTCACGAATTTGAGAAGCCGTTAGTCGTCCTCTATTTCCTTGTAATAAATTCACCGAAGCCATGGAATTTGCCGCAATACCACCACCTTCGTACAGGTAAATATGGGAAAGAGCATCGCAAATTACTTCATCGCCTTGTCTGACATGCACATTAATCGCAATTTGATTGGTCATCGTACCCGAAGCACAAAAAAGTCCTGCCTCGTAGCCAAACATGGTAGCCGCTTTATGTTCGAGGGCTTTAACGGTGGGGTCATCGTCAAAAACATCGTCGCCCACAACTGCCGAAAACATAGCCTCCAACATAGCAGGTGTTGGTTTGGTGAAAGTATCACTTCTTAATTCAAGATTCATAAGTTGTTGATTTTGTGTAATTGAAGGTTATAAATTAAACCTTATAGGTTTTAGAAACCTATAAGGTTTGGTTACCTATTTCCCCCCAAACCGACTTTCAAAGACATTAAATTCATCGGCTAAGGTTTTTAAGATTTTTGCTTTTAAGGCAGGTTCTTCTATAAAACTATAGACAATACTGTTGCTTACATATTGCTTAATGTCCTGATATGAAATTTCGGGGTATCTCTTAGCTAACAACACAAACTGTTCTGTTATGTTCGTTCTCAATACACCCGCATCATCGGTAGCAATGACAATAGGAACTTTGTATTCTTGATAAAGCGAAATGGGGTGTCGGTCGTCTTTTACTTTTAAAATAAACTCATTGCTCGTTAAATTGATTTCGATGGCAATGCTATCTTTTTTCATCCTTTTCAATAAGGAATAAACATCATTTTCATAGGCAATATCCACCCCATGCCCAATACGATTAGCCCCAGCAATGGTGACAGCATTGGTAATGTGCCACGACAAATCTTCTGGCTTCACCAAACCCAAAGTCAGCTCGCCTGCGTGCATAGCGGTTTTGACTTTCGGGAATTTTTGCTTGCAGTACTGAAACATATACATGTGGATTTGGTAATCTTGCATCGAAACATCATTGTCTTCAGGAGCAAGGATATTAACCCCCACAATGTTTTTACTAAGGTCTGCCGACATCAATCCACCTATCAATTGGGTAAAAAAGCTCACAGGCTCACTGATACGAGTGGCAAAGGTCTGATAACGCATCGTGAACTTTTCGTCGTCAATCCCTGCTTCTTGATGTATTCTATCGACCAATTGCGCATGTTTGGTAGCACAGGCACGAATATCCCCTTGCTCAATCCGCTTATAAAGACTGTCAATGGTTGCCAATAATGCCGTTGGATTATTCTTTTGTTTGCGTAATACCTCGTTATAAACACTCAAACTTGGAATAGGCTTGAAATTATTTACTCGGGTAAATGCCGTTTCAATATAGTGTAGGTGTTCGGTGATAGCCCTTCGTTTTAGTTCTAAGAGACCATTTTTGTAGTAATCAATATCATTTTCGGTAAACTCACCATTAGCAACGCCAAAGTGACCAAATGTTTCAAAAAAGTGTTTGTCCTGAGGTAAGTGCAGTCCATTATAATCTTTTACTGACCACTTTTCCATCAGCTTTTGTTTGTATTCGGGCAGATTACCTTCTATTTTCAAGACCGAAAACTTTGTCCAATCGTCTTTGCTAGGCTTGGCACTTCCTGTACGCACTTCTAGGGTTTCTCGGTTAATCCACAAATCGTTTTTGATGACATCCTCAATATAAGTTTCCGCATAAAGCGAGCCACTATAGTGGTGATGCAAATCGCCCCCTTTGGGCATATTCTGAAAAAAAGCCGTGAGTAAAGCCTCATTTTTTCGGATAGCCTTAAAATAAGACTCCACATTTTGAGCAAGTAATGAGCCTGTCAAAAAGAAAGTAATAACCGCCGTATAAATGAATTTCATTCTAAAAATAGTTTGTTGAAGTGGAATGGAAGTGGATTCGTGGCAATGATTGCCTTGTTCAATACGAAGTACGTAGGTAATTCGCTAAAACCCAAGAAGGTCTATGAAAAAAAGCAGGCGTGAACCTGCTTTGGTGATGAATATCGTAGTGTAATTCAATTTTTACGCAATCAACAACTGAGCCAATAAATAATCGGCAATTAATACCGCAATACAACTGCTAGTTACGGCTGCGGTACTAGCTTGCCCTACTTCTAACGCTCCTCCTGTAGTGTAATACCCTCTAAAAGAAGAAATAGACGCTATTAAAAAAGCAAAGACCACCGATTTTATCAACGCAAAAGGAACGTTAAAGGCATTGAATTCAAAGCGAAGTCCTTGAATGTATTCCTGTGGTGAAATCGCTCCTGTTAACCAACCTGCTAAATAACCGCCATAAATCGCTAAAAAACCTGCTAGGGTAACTAACATGGGAAAGGTAATCATCGCCCCAATAATTTTAGGAAGTACTAAATAGGACGTTGAGTTAATTCCCATTACTTCTAAGGCATCTATTTGTTCCGAAATACGCATCGTACCTAATTGTCCTGCAATATTTGACCCGACTTTCCCTGCTAATACAACAGCGGTGATTGTTGGGGCTAATTCTAAAATGGTAGAATCTCGTACGATAAGACTGATGATATAATGCGGTACGAAGGGATTTGATAGGTTAGCGGCTGTTTGTACACAGGTAACAGCTCCCAAAAAAGAAGCAACAATCGTTACAATAAGCAATGAATTGATTCCGATTTCGTAGGCTTCTTCAAAAGTCAGTCGAAAGTAAACACTAAATTTTTCCCTATTTCTGAATAAACTACCCATAAATAGTAAATATTTTCCTAATGAAGACACGTCTTGTTGGTTTTGAATGATACGTTGGTGAATTTTGTATAATATAATAAGTGTCACAAAGATATTCAATATAATGAAGAAAACGATAGTAGTAACAGGTGCAACCAAAGGAATCGGTCGTGCAATCGCTGAAAAATTTGCTCAAGAGGGCTTTCAAGTCTTGATTTGTGCCAGAAATAAGCCAGAAGGAGACGATGATTTCTTAAAGTCTGTCACCTTTTTTCAAGCAGATTTATCGAAGAAAGAAGAGGTTTTGGCTTTTGCAAATTTTGTAAAAAGTAAGGCTGACAAAGTCGATATTTTAGTCAATAACACAGGCTTTTTTCTCCCAGGACAAGTACACAACGAAGCCGAAGGAACAATCGAAGCCATGATAGAAGCCAATGTGTATAGTGCGTATCACCTCACAAGAGCTTTAGTGGGCGATATGATGGAACGTAAGGCTGGACATATTTTTACCATTTGTTCAACCGCAAGTATTACGGCTTATACAAACGGAGGTTCTTACTGTATCTCAAAATTCGCTTTATTGGGCATGAACAAGGTATTGCGTGAAGAATTAAAGCCTTTTCAGGTACGAGTAACAAGTATTTTGCCAGGGGCAACGCTTACGGCTTCGTGGGATGGCGTTGATTTACCTGCCGAACGCTTTATTGCCCCCAAAGATGTTGCGGAGGTTGTTTGGACAGCCCATGCAATGCCTGCAACCACGGTATTAGAAGAAATTCTGATGCGTCCACAATTGGGGGATTTATAAGTAATAGGAGGTTGTGTAAAAGTCAAAAGTTTATGAGGTACTGTCAATTGGGGCAAAATGCGTTAAACGTTAAACTCTATACTTAGGCACTTCTGGCTTGAACTGATGCATGGATTTCCCCCCAATCAAAGGAACAGTTAGTTACAGACCGAGCGTTATTCTTAACGAGAACGTTTATCCACCTGTATCAAGAACGTTTAAAGGGCTTCCGCATTCAGAACGCAATAAAAAGCCGTTTCTAATGGTAGAAAATGATAAAAGAATGATAAATTTGCTGAGATAACCATTAATTTACCATGTCCAAACAATCAGGTTTTAAAGAAATTCTTGCACAAACAGGCTTTGCTCAAACGGGCTTAATGCCTCAGGAGGCACTTTTGTGGACGAAGCAAAATGCTCGTAGTTTGTTTATTGGTTTACCCAAAGAGGTATCCATGCAAGAAAACCGTATTTGTCTTACACCCGATGCTGTTGCACTTCTTGTTAGAAATGGACATGAGGTCTTAATTGAGACGGGTGCTGGCCTTGGCTCTAAATTCACCGATAAGCAATATTCGGATGCAGGGGCTGTAGTAGCTTATTCCGCAGAGGAGGTCTATAAAGCAGATGTGGTCGTAAAAGTCCAGCCTATCACCGAGCAGGAATTTGAGTACTTAAAACCTGGAACGACCTTGGTTTCTGCCTTGAATATGCCCAAAATGACCAAAGAGTATATCGAAAAACTGAACCGTAAGAAAATCACGGGACTTTGCTACGAATACATCGAGGATAATGTTGGAGGCTTACCTGTCATTCGAGCTATGTCTGAAATTGCGGGAAGTACCGTTATGCTTATTGCTGCCGAATGCCTAAGCAGTGCGAACAATGGCATGGGAGTTATCTTAGGAGGCATCACAGGAGTACCTCCTACCAAAGTGGTTATTTTGGGAGCAGGAACGGTCTCGGAATATGCTGCTCGTACCGCCATTGGCTTAGGAGCAGATGTAAAGGTTTTTGATAAAGATATTTATAAATTACAACGCCTAAAATATGCGGCGGGTCAGCATATTTCGACCTGCATCATTGATTCGCATATTTTGACACAGGCGATTAAAGAGGCCGATGTCGTCATTGGAGCCTTGCGTGCAGCCGATGGCTTTACCCCTTGTATTGTCACCGAAGAAATGGTATCCATGATGAAACCCGACTCCGTGATTTTGGATGTTTGCATCGACCAAGGAGGTTGTTTTGAGACTTCTGAATTGACGACACATAGCCAACCTACCTTTAGGAAATATGATGTCATTCATTACTGTGTACCTAATATTCCCTCTCGGGTTGCTCATACAGCTAGTACAGCGTTGAGCAATATTTTCACGTCATTCTTGTTAAAGACAGGAAAGACAGGAGGTATTGAAGAAGCTATTTTTGCCAATAAATCGTTTATGAAGGGCGTTTACTGTTTTAAAGGAAGCTTAACCAATGCGACGATTGCCAAAAAATTAGGAGTAAGTTATAAAGATTTAAGTTTGTTAGTTGCTGCTAGAATGTAAGAAAAACTAGTGGCCATTTTTAAAATTTGTCATGCGAAACGGGACAACACGTTCGCTTTATTCCGATGATAGAAGATTACCAAGCCATAAGCAATGCCCCCAATTCTCCAGATTTGAATGGAAAGTATTTGGGAATTATTTCGAGCGATTTTGCTCTTGTTTCTGATTTCTTGAAAGAAGCTTCTTACCAAATTCGTACAAGAGGCTTTTCTAAATACCCTGTCTTTACGGTTTGCCGTGAATTTGTCCCTCCTGTTGGTCAAAAACTAATTGGTGCAGGCGAACTAAATGGAAATTCATGGAATTATGCGGCTTCTGTGATGGAGGAATTTGTTCAACGAGAGTTAATTGCTCCAGAAAATGTGGAAGTCTTTGAAACCAACTACAAAGACCCAGACGAATTCTGTTGCCTATTCGTATTCGATGCTGATTTTGCAAGTTTTGTTTTCATTCCTTTTCCAGAAGAGTAATGAAAGCGAAGCTAGACACGTTATCCAATATCGAAAAAATTCGCCAGTCAATCTCAAAACTGGCGAACCTACCTGCTGAAGAATGGGCTTTTTACAGCGAACTGTTGGAAGAGGTAACATTTAAAAAAAGAGCCTACCTCACTCCTCTCGGAGAAATAGAGAAGTATGCTTATTTCATCATGGAAGGAGCGGTTCGCTATGTAAAACCAACAGATGACAAGGATATTTGTGTGGACTTGGGCTTTTCAGGAAACTTTGTTAGCTCTTTTGCTTCTTGTTTATCACAAACGCCTTCGCAAGTAGCCATTCAAGCCGTTACGCCTGTGATTGCCATGCGTTTGAATTATGAACCTGTGCGACAGTTTATCGAGAGTTCTAGTCAAGAAGAGCGTTTTCACCGTCGTATTGCCGAACAACTTTATATTCGAGAAACGAAACGCACTTATAGCCTCATTTCTCAAACAGCCGAGGAACGCTATTTGAATTTAATAAAAAATCAACCTGATGTCCTTTCACTTATTCCTATCAAAGATTTGGCCTCTTATCTGGGAGTACATCCCGATAGCCTAAGTCGCATTCGGAATAAATTAGCGTAGTATTAGTAGGACGTTATTGGTTAATTG
Source organism: Flectobacillus sp. (assembly GCA_023255485.1). Taxonomy (GTDB): domain Bacteria; phylum Bacteroidota; class Bacteroidia; order Cytophagales; family Spirosomataceae; genus JALRIJ01. The sequence continues at coordinate 21,306 of JALRIJ010000011.1, read as the reverse complement.
TATCACTGTTATTAGGAGGTACTCAAAATCAAGAGGTTAACCTATCAGATAACCAGTTTTGCATATTTATAGCGTGCGATATAGCTTACTAGAATTTCAATCCGTAAAAACCTTATAGATTTTCAAAACCTATAAGGTTTCGTTCCAAGAAGTTCTGATGCAGTCTATAACGACTTATTAGCTAATGGATTCAATCCAACATTCAAAATTCATCATTACTTATCTATCCATTTTCAATTACCCACTGTTCTATGATGTTTGCAGATAAACCCGTTGTTACCCTTCAAAATGTAGATGTTTTCCAAAAGGATTCACTCGTATTAAGTGATGTTAATTTTTCGATTAATCGAGGGGAATTTGTATTTCTTACAGGAAGAACAGGAAGTGGAAAAAGTTCGTTGTTAAAGACCCTTTATGCCGACTTATGGCTTCAAAAAGGTCATGCAGAAGTGTCTGATTATGTAATTGAACGGTTAAGAGCAGCCGAAATACCTTTCCTTCGTCGTAAGATAGGAGTGGTTTTTCAAGATTTCCAATTGTTTATGGATAGAACTGTTCAAGAAAACTTGATGTGGGTCTTAGAAGCAACAGGTTGGACAGAACGTGCCAAAATGAAAACCCGTATTGCGGAGGTTTTGATGCAAGTAGGAATGGCTCCAGCAATTGATAAATTTCCACATCAGTTATCAGGAGGAGAACAACAACGTATCGTGATAGCAAGAGCGTTATTGAACGACCCTCACATCCTTTTTGCTGACGAACCAACAGGTAATCTCGACCCTGAAGTATCAGCTCAAATTTTAAAGCTATTTCTTGAAATCAATAAATCAGGTACCGCAATCTTGATGGCAACCCATGATTTTGAAATGATTCGCCAATTCCCTGCTCGTATGTTGAAATGCGAAAATGGAAAAGTATTGGAGATTCAAGGGGACAAGGGGATTTAACTCGTTGTAGACCGTACTCTGAGTATCATATAGAATTAAATTTGCAGTAAAACCAAACGGGTTAAAACCCGTTTACCCCTCTCATGCTCCCACTCATTACCATCTGGATTGCTGCTCGAAATGAGGAAGCGACTATTTTGAACTGCTTACAAGGAATGGAAGCCTTGAATTATCCTAAAGAGCGGTTACAAATCTTGATTGGCAATGACCAATCAAGCGATAGAACAGAGGAACTAGTCCATTCTTTTATTCAGGGAAAAACTCAGTTTGAGTTACTAACGATTCAGAAAACAATTAATGGACAACGAGGTAAAGCCAATGTGTTAGCTAATTTATACGAACATTCTAAAGGGGAATATTTCTTGATTTCGGATGCGGATGTCGTCGTAAATCCGAATTGGGTGCAAGGGATGATTGCTAATTTTGAAGCTAATCCACAAATAGGGCATCAAGTGGGCATTACTTCGATTAAAGGGGGTTCGCTTTGGCCAGCTTTTCAATCCATTGACTGGCTCCACGCTTTGACCTTGTTAAAAATAGCCGCAGATTTACGGATTCCATTGACAGGACTTGGCAATAATTCGGCCATTACTCGCAAGGCTTATGAGAGCACAGGAGGATATGCGACGATACCTTTCTCGATAACTGAAGATTTTGCGATGTTTCATGCTGTAGTACAACAAGGGTTCGATTTCAGAAATACCATTAATACTGACTTTTTTGCTGAAACCTTACCCATGCCAAATCTAAAAGAGTTTCTACATCAACGAAAACGTTGGATGGTGGGAGCCTTACAATGTCCTTGGTGGATTGTAACGCTGTTATTTTTACAAGCTCTCATGCTGCCAATTCTATGGGTAATTGGCTTTCTTTTTTCGTGGAAAATAGCAGCCATCATCTGGTTTATTAAATGGTTAAACCAGACCATTACGGTATTACCAACGATTGTACGCCTCAAACAATGGCATCTTATCAAGTATTTAGCCTTATATGAATTGTATGCTAACAGTTGGCAAATAACCATGATTGCCTTTTATTACGCCCCAATCTCTGTCGATTGGAAAGGAAGAATTTACCCCTAACTACGTTATCAGTTAATGGAATAGCTGTTATCAGGAGGCACTCAAAATCCATCATCCAGAATTCAATTCTTATCCCACTCGCAAGCCATTTTTAATGGGGCGTTCGGTGGTTAGAATCGTTACTTCGCTTTCATCCCCAATTGCACCAAGCAATAAACACTGACTCTGAATCGTTGCAATTTGTTTGGTCGGGAAATTAAGTACCGCAACGACTTGTTTTCCGATTAAACTTTCGGGTGTATAAAGTTTGGTTACTTGTGCGGATGTTTTACGAATGCCAAATTCCCCAAAATCAATGCTAATTTTATAGGCAGGCTTACGAGCCTCTTTGAAGACTTCTGCACTCAGAATTGTCCCTACTCGCATTTCCACTTTACTGAAATCTTCCCACGTTAAGGTATTATTTTCCATGAATGTTGATGATAAAAGAGTGAATAAAGGTAATTAAACGAAGGTCTTTCTCGTTTTGACAAACCTATTGACTAATTTTGTCTTTTACAACAAACAAGGCTCAGAATTGCCTATAGAAGCGACAAATTGAGTTAAACCTATCAGTTCTTTATAGGTTATTACTGCAAGAAAATAACATGAACAATACCTTTTCAATTATTGAAACACACGCTCACTTATACGATGAGGTGTTTTCGGAAGATAGAAATACCATGCTAGCCAATGCCTTTGAAGCAGGTGTTTCACAATTGTGGATGCCTAACTGTGCTTCAGAAACCATTGATAGTATGTTGGAAGTGGCAGATGCGTATCCAACCCAATGTTTGCCTATGATGGGCTTACACCCCTGTTATGTGAAAGAAGATTTCCAACAAGAGTTATACATCGTAGAGGAATGGTTAAACAAACGAGATTTTTTAGCCATTGGCGAAATCGGAATGGATTTGTATTGGGATAAAACTTATGTAGAACAGCAAAAAGAAGCCTTTTTAATTCAGTGTCAACTAGCCAAAAAACATCAACTTTGGATTGATATTCACTCTCGAAATGCCTTTTGGGAAACGGTAGAACTGATTGAAAAAAATGCAGACCCAGCGTTAAAAGGGATTTTTCACTGTTTTTCAGGAACAGTCGAAGAAGCTAATAAAGCGATTGAATTGGGCTTTAAATTGGGCATCGGAGGAGTAGTGACATTCAAAAATGGAGGACTGGATAAATTATTACCTCATGTAGCATTAGAACATCTTGTATTAGAAACAGATGCTCCTTATTTAGCCCCAGTACCATACCGAGGAAAACGTAATGAGTCTGCTTACTTACCCATTATTGCTCAAAAAATTGCAGATTTACAGCAGATTTCGGTCGAAAAAGTTATCGAACAAACCACAATCAATGCTCTTTCCTTAGTAAAGGAATCGCTGATAGCCTAAAAAATACCCGTTCCAAGAGAGCAAAATTGCCTACAATTGGAACGGGTATCATTACTTTTTGAAGTCTTTTTCTTATAAATGCTTATTCTTAATTAATTCCATTACCGACTTCTTTACCGTCGAAAAAACAAACTGTCGAGGAATAAGCACGGCTAAATCTTGTTGTTGCAAAATAATAAATCCTACAATCAAAATAAAGATTTCAACCAAAATATAAGCAATTGCCGAAGCGTAATAGCTGTATTGTTTTATCAATAGCAAATTGACACAAACGCTGATAATTCCTGCTGCGAGCGAAATATAGAAGATGTATTTATCTAATTTCAAACTCAGCATCACTTGTGCCTGAAACATACTCAAACTCGATAAGATTGGAATAATGCACAAGTATTGAAAAACCGAAATGGCTTCGATAAACTTATTTCCATAAATGGTCTTAACAATGAAGGGAGCAAAACCATATAGCACAATTGACCCAGCCAAGGTAAGAAAAAACACCAATGGAATCAGGCGTTGAACCATTCCTAAACCATCTGCCTTATCCTTATTCAAGCGATTAGCGATTTCGGGAAAGAATGCCTGAGAAATAGGCGTTATACAAACCGAGCTCACAATGGAAATCAATTTGACCGATGCCGTATAAATTCCCACTTCTTTGGCCTCCACAAATAAGCCTAGTAAGAAAATATTGGTAGTGGTATAAAGGTGAATAACTACGGTAGATAGAAAGAATAATTTCTCGCTATTAATTAATTCCCAAATACGAGTTAAACCCGTAAAATAAAACGGGATATGGTACTTTTTAACTGCAATAAAATACGTCACAAAACCTCCTAACACCTGTACCCCACTCGTACAAATAGCAAACCAGTAATACGTTTCAGGGCTCACCACTAGCACGACAATACTCAAGGAGGTAATGAGTTTAATGAGCAGTGTTATATACGAAAGCTGTTGTATTTCTTGAATGCCTTGAAAAAACCATACAGGCAGAAAAACCCCTCCAATACAAAACAAAAAAGAATAACAGTGAAGTAGCAGGTCTTTTTTCAGAACTGGATAGAAATAAGTCAACGAAGCAAAGACGAGTAAACTTAGTAAGAAGAGCACTAATTTGGCCGAAATAACCTCGTTGAAAGTATCTACCAATGCTTTATGATCATCCTTTATAATAGAAATTCGCTTGGTAGCCGTGAAATCAAACCCAAAGTTGATGATTAATAGAAAATAATTGATATACGATTGCGAAAAGTTGATTTTACCAAGGTAAGATGGCCCTACGACTCTGGACACATAAGGAACTACAATTAGGGGAAAAACATAACATAAAATTTGAAGGATTAATAGTCCTCGTATGTTTTTAAAAATAATATTCATATAGTAATGGGTAAAATCAAGGTCTTCCTAACTTGACAGGAAGCGTAATAAAAATCAACGTAAATACATACAAAAACGTCTCTGCTACGAGAACAAAGACGTTTCTATTTTGTGGAGAAGATGGGACTCGAACCCACGACCCTCACGCTGCCAGCGTGATGCTCTAGCCAACTGAGCTACATCCCCGATTCTCCTACTAATTTTATGTGTGTAATTTCAGCAATTAGAAATTCAAAACAAAATTAGTAGGGAATAATTATTTGTCTAAAAATTCAAGCGAACTCCTGCCCCTGCTTGAGGATGAAGATATAAAATAGCAGGCACTAACTCAACATAAGCACCTACCTCTAAAAGAATCGAAAAAGGCGAATCTGGCACAAAATATTCAATTCCCGCTTCTCCTATTCCACCAAGTCCAGTAATTGGAATCTCTTTTTTTGACGCATCATAATAAGAACGAGTTACATATTGTCCTCCAAAACCATAATAGTTTTTGAAGTTACTAGCTCCTCCCATCTCATTATGCCATAGATAAACACCACTAAACGAAAAGCCAGAACCCGTAAAATTACCGTCTTTGTACGAGCTTTTCACATTCCAAATACCACCATAGACCCCGTAATTAATTTCAATTGCATTTTTATCATTTTTCAAATAGTGACGCAAATTAAATCCGATAGGATCTCCTATTTTACCTCCAATAGCCCAGTCTTTTTGTTGCGAAAAAGCCGTGGTTATAAAACAAAGAAACAAAAAAGTAAAAATTGCTTTTTTCATGGTGTTATCGTTTTCGTTTATAAATTACTTACTAGCATATTCTTTCAAGAAATCCATTAAAATAACGTTCTCTTCTACCGTTCCGACGGAGATACGTAGGGAATTGTCACACAACATCACCTTAGAACGGTCTCTAACAATCGTTTTATTCTCAATTAAGTAATCAAAAATTGCTTTTGCCTCCGTAAATTGAACTAACAAGAAATTAGCATCCGACGGGAAGATATGCGTTACAATAGGTAACTTTGTCAACTCTTCTGCTAACCAATTGCGGTTTTCATTCAGCGTTTTCACTGAATCTACCACAAATTGCGTATTGCTGATATTTTCAATTAATAACTTCTGAGTCAAACCGTTAATATTGTACGGATACTTAATTTTATTCAATAACTTCACTAATTCTTCTCCTGCAAAAGCCATTCCTAAACGTAACGAAGCCAATCCCCATGCTTTCGAGAAGGTTTGCAACACCATCACATTCGGGAACGAATCTAATTCGGGAATAAAAGAAGGTTCATCTGCAAAGTCATTGTACGCTTCGTCAAGAATAACAATCCCTTGTTGGAAATTTTCAATAATTGTTAAAATCGCCTGACGGTCAATCACATTCCCTGTTGGGTTGTTAGGCGAACAAATGAAAATCAACTTTGTTTTAGGATTAATCGCTGCGAGAATCGCCTCCACATCCAACTGAAAGTCAGGTTTTAAGGCAATCTTCTGAATCTCCACGTTATTCACCGAAGCACTTACTTCGTACATCCCGTAAGTTGGTGGTAAAATAATGATATTATCCTCTTTCGGCTCACAAGTCAAGCGAATAATTAGGTCAATTGGCTCATCCGAACCATTTCCTAAAAATATTTGACTTGGACGACAGCCTTTAATAGCAGCTAATTTTTCCTTGATTGTCCACTGATAAGGGTCAGGATAGCGATTCCAGTTTTCGGGCGTTGCCGAGCCTAGCGGATTTTCATTCGCATCTAAAAATACACCTTCTTTCCCCGTATATTCATCACGAGCAGATGAATAAGGAGCTAAATTTAAAATATGGGGACGAACGACTTTTTCTAATTCAAACTTCATAAGATAAACAATGAGCTTTCGGTTTTATAACCTAGTGCTTTTTTTCGATATAACAGAAAAGTGATTGCTTTTTCAAGCAACCACTAAACTAATCAATTTATTTCTAATAAAATATTAAATACCTAAACGAACACGAACCGCATTGGCATGAGCTTGCAAGGATTCAGCTTCTGCCATTTCGATAATCGTGTTACCTAGCGTCTGAATTCCTTCTTGACTAATGTGTTGAATGGTGATTTTCTTCACAAAAGAATCCAAACTAACTCCTGAATAGGCCTTCGCAAATCCATTCGTTGGTAAGGTATGGTTAGTCCCTGAAGCATAATCACCCGCAGATTCTGGCGTATAATTTCCTAAGAAAATAGAACCCGCATTATAGATTTTATCCGAAACCTCCTCTGCATTAGCCACTGACAAAATCAAGTGTTCAGCAGCATATTGATTCAGCATTTCAAGAGCGATTGCTTCAGTTGATACCAACACTGCTTGGCTATTTTCAAGAGCTTTTGCAGCAAATTCTGCTCGTGGCAATACAGCTAATTGTTTTTCCAACTCTACATTCACCGCTTCAATTAAGCTTTCAGAAGTAGAAACCAACAATACTTGCGAGTCGATTCCATGTTCTGCTTGCGACAATAAATCGGCTGCCACAAAAGCAGGGTTAGCCGAGTCATCAGCATATACTGCCACTTCCGAAGGCCCAGCAGGCATATCAATTGCTACACCTTCTTTGTTGACCAACATTTTAGCCGCAGTTACGTATTGATTACCTGGGCCAAAAATTTTATACACTTGCGGAATCGTTTCCGTTCCGTAAGCCATCGCAGCAATAGCCTGAGCCCCTCCAACTCTAAAAATTTTGGTAATACCGCATAATGCAGCAGCATACAAAATCGCAGGATGGTCTGACGGAGTACACAAAACAACTTCACGACAGCCCGCAATTTGAGCAGGAATCCCCAACATCAAGACCGTTGAAAACAACGGTGCTGTTCCACCAGGAATATAAACGCCCACTTTATCAATTCCAACAGATTTACGCCAACAAGTTACCCCTGTCATGGTTTCAATCTTTTGAGGAGCTTGTTTTTGAGCTTCGTGAAACGTGCGAATATTGCTATATGCTTGTTGAATAGCCTGCTTTAGTTCAGTCGTTAAACTTGCCTCCGCTTGTTCAATCTGTTCAGTCGGCATCGTTAATGACTCAAGGCTCACTTTATCAAACGCTAACGCAAATTCTTTCAAAGCGGCATCACCACGTTCTTTTACTTGTGCCAAAATTGGAACGACACGTTGTTCTATCACCGAAAAGTCTTGAACTGGACGAGTCAAAATAGCTTCGTAGTCACTTACTTCTGGAAACTTTATAATTTTCATCTGATTATAATGTTCAGTTATTATTAAAGGTATCAGATGGAACGCCTAATTACATCTCTGTGTGTCAATCTTTTTTGGCATAGGCGTTTCATACTAGTAAATTATTTTCTCGATTGGCATAACCAAAATACCTTCTGCACCAGCCTCTCTTAGTTTTTCAATATTTTGCCAAAAATCTTGTTCCGTAATCACCGAGTGCATCGAAGACCAACCCTCGTCTGCCAATGGTAGAATTGACGGAGCTTTCATTCCTGGCAATAATGCACGAATAGCCGCAATGTTCTCATTACGAGTATTTAACACGACATATTTGCTATTTTTAGCACGTTGTACGGCATCAATTCTAAATAAGATTTGGTTTAAAATATCCTGCTTTTCTGGAGAAAGCTTTGGATAGCTAATCATAATTGCTTCTGAACGGAAGATTACTTCAACTTCTTTCAAACCATTGCTTAACAAGGTACCACCTGAGCTTACGATGTCACAAACGGCATCTGCTAAACCAATACTTGGAGCAATTTCAACAGAACCACTGATTTCGTGGATATGAGCCGTTACACCATGTTCTTTTAAGAAATTACCTAAAATAATTGGGTAAGAGGTAGCAATACTTTTTCCTTCTAAATCCGTAACGCCATTATAGACTTCTCCACGAGGAATAGCGATTGAAAGGCGACATTTAGAAAAACCTAGCAATTTTGTTTCCGAAACATTTTTATTCGTTTCAACGTGTACATTTTGCCCTACAATACCCATGTCTGCTACACCATCTTCAACATAACCAGGGATATCATCGTCTCTTAGGAACAAAAATTCGGCAGGAAAGTTTGAAGAAGTTGCCTTCAATTTACCAGCCCCATTATCAAATTTAATTCCGCACTCTTTAAATAAATTAAGGGAATCTTCACTTAGTCGTCCTGACTTCTGTACCGCAATACGTAACACGTCGTTCATTGTTTTATAGTTATATCAATGTTTCTGCCTTCGACAAGAAACCGTTTAAAATGCTGGTGCAAAATTAGGCAACAAAATTAGCTTTTACTTAAAAGTGAGTAGAATTATCCAAAGATTATAGAATTATGTTACTATTTTCAATTAATTCCTCAGCAGTGAGGCTAAATCTTTGATGTGCCCATATCTTAAAAAAAACAAAAGTCACTCTCCGATTTTCTTCGAGAGTGACTTTCGGTAGTAAGATAAACACCCTAACCCTATTATCAAAAATAGGGCTATTCACGCTGTATCTTTGCCTTAGCTCAGACGATCTTTAAAACTTTCGTAACCGAATGATTTTACTAAATCAAACGTATCGTCTTCTCTCCAAATACCAATAGAAGGCAAATTGACACCATTGAACGTAGTCGTTTTTACCATCGTATAATGAATCATGTCATCAAAAACGATAGAATCCCCAATTTTCAAGGGTTCATCAAACGAATAATCGCCGTAGAAATCACCTGCTAAACACGTCATTCCTCCAAAACGATAGGTTGGTTTGCCTTCAACAGGCTCTTGATGAGCACCTAAGATTTTAGGTTTATACGGCATTTCAAGCGTATCAGGCATGTGAGCGGCAAAGCTTACATCTAAGACTGCCACATCAATGCCTTGTGAATCAATAATATCAAGCACTGTTGACGTTAAATAGCCCGTTCTCCAACCTACAGCCGAACCTGGTTCAAGAATAACCTTTAGGTGAGGGAAACGACTCTTTAAGCCTTTCAAGACAGAAATCAAATGTTCTGGGTCATAATCGGCACGAGTAATGAGGTGTCCTCCTCCCAAATTCAACCATTTAGCTTGTTGCAATAAATCACCAAAACGTTCTTCAATCGCTTTTAAGGTACGCTCTAAGGTATAAGAGTCATTCTCACATAGCGTATGCGAATGTAGTCCTTCTACGCCTTCTGGCAAGGTATCTCCCAACTGATTGCGGGTAATTCCCAAACGAGAACCAGCAATACATGGGTTATACATATCCGTTTCAACTTCGGAATACTGCGGATTGATACGCAAACCACAGCTAATACCCTTAGCTCTAGCACGTTCACCAAACTGGTTCAATTGACTCAATGAATTGAAGGTAATATGACTTGAATAAGACATCATTTCTTCAAATTCTTTTTCAAGATAAGCAGGCGAATAAACGTGTGCTTTTGACCCCATTTCTTCAAAAGCCAAACGAGCTTCGTTCAACGAACTAGCAGTTGCCCCTGCAAGATATTGACGCACCATCGGGAAGGTCGAAAACATAGAGAAGCCTTTTAAGGCACAAATAATATCAATACCCGCTTCTTTTTGAACGTATTGTAAAAGCGTTAAATTTTTACGTAAAAGACTATCTTCTAAAACGTAACATGGTGAAGGAATTTTTGAAAAATCAATCATCTGATATGAAAAAGCCCGAATTTTTAAAAAATCGGGCGATGGTTATTTTATAGTTTAATAAACGAATAACTATTCAACGGAAGAAATAGTTTGCTTAATCTTTTCAACACGCTCCATCGGAACGCCAAATACACTGGCAATCTGTTCAATAGACAATAAATTAGAGAGTAATAAGTTAGCAATGCCTTTGTCAATACCTTCTTCTATACCTATTTCTTTGCCTATTTCCTTTCCAATCTCTTTTCCTTGTTCAAGCCCTTGTTCCAGCCCAAGAGCAAGCATTTTCTTCTTTGCTTTTTCTGCTTTTTTCTCAGCTTTCATTTCACCCATTGTCATACCTTGTATGTAACGGATGTCTGTTTCTAAGTCATATATGATTGGCATAACCGATGATAATTTAACTGTTTCTTCCTGTAAGTTACGAAGTTTGGATAATACTTCCAATTGCTTCAAATATTTATTAAAACGATGTTCTCCCTTCAAGAGTTCCTGCAATTTATCCAGTATTCGGATAATCACTTTATCAGGAGCTGTATGCTTAAAGTTCGCTAAAATCGCCAATAATACTTCTTCAGGAACGGTAGAATCCAGAAATAATTCATAATCAAACGACCGTATATCTATCAATTCATACTCAAAAGAAAGTCTATCCATCGAAAGCTTATGCGTCATTTTTCGCAAGGGAGTTTGCCCTATATACAGTACTACTTGCCGTATTTCGGTACGATATTTCCGCAATAAAATAGAGCGATATTCTAGCATTCGATATACCATTTCAGCATCATCTACAGACTGAAACTCAATTTGTAAGATGTAAGAACTTTTTCATCTGTAAGCTTTACCCGTTTCAAAAAATCAGGTTTACGCTCAATCGTTACGTGTAGATCTTCTCTGATGGTAGAAAAGCTTGCATTTTCCAACCCCAGTAATTTTTGGGTAAAAGGAAGGAGAACAGGTTCTATGTTCTCCTTCAAAATTCGATCGTATTGATTAATACTCATGTGGTAATACGCCGTCGATTTGTTCGTTCCAAGGTAAACCGTGAACGTTCAACATTGCCATGAATGGATCTGGATTCATTTCTTCACAATTCCAAACACCTGGCTTAAACCATTCGCCCGTAATCATCATCATCGCTCCTAACATCGCAGGTACACCCGTTGTGTAACTTACGCCTTGTGCCTGAACTTCGCTCCAACAATCTTGGTGTTTACAGTTATTCCAAACGTAATACGTTTTGTCTTTCCCGTCTTTGATACCTTTAATTTGGCAACCAATAGATGTTTCTCCAGTATAGTTTTCTCCTAATGAACCTGGCTCTGGCAATACCGCTTTCAAGAACTCCAACGGCACGATGTCCATTCCTTGGAATTTAATCGGAGCGATTGAGGTCATTCCTACATTTTGTAACACGTTTAGGTGCGTAATGTATTGTTGTCCAAATGTCATCCAGAATCTTGCACGCTTCAAGGTTGGGAAGTTTTTAACCAATGATTCTAATTCTTCGTGATACAAGACATACGAATCTTTTGGTCCAATTCCAGGATAGTCAATTTGTTTACTGATTGACATTGCTGGAATTTCTACCCATTCCCCATTTTCCCAGTAACGACCAGGTTGAGTAATCTCACGAATATTGATTTCTGGATTGAAGTTCGTAGCAAATGCTTTTCCATGGTCACCTGCATTACAGTCGATAATATCCAAATAGTGCATTTCGTCGAAATAGTGCTTATTGGCATATGCTGTATAAACTTGCGTAACGCCTGGGTCAAAACCACAACCTAAAAGAGCCATTAAACCCGCTTCTTCAAAACGTTGTTTATAAGCCCATTGCCATGAATATTCAAACTTAGCAACGTCCTTTGGTTCGTAGTTAGCCGTATCCATATAATGAACACCTGTTGCTAAACAAGCATCCATAATAGTTAAGTCCTGATACGGTAAGGCTACGTTGATAATCATCCAAGGCTTCACCTCGTTGATTAAGGCTACTAATTCAGGAACAGAATCAGCATCTACCTGATACGTTTGTACTTTAGTAGGTAAACCAATACTTGCACATTCTTCAGCAATAGCATCACATTTACGTTTTGTACGACTTGCTAACGCTACCTCAGAAAAGACATCAGGGTTCATGGCACATTTCTTAACGACCACATTTCCAACACCACCTGCACCAATGATTAAAACTTTCTTTGCCATTATTTGCGATTTTTAATTCGTTGTCAATAAATTAAGTTTACAAAATTAACAATTTTCTCTCGAAGAAACCCAATTAGACGAAAACAGAAACATAGATTTTATGATGATTTAATAAAATGCCTCATTCATAAAAACTACACCGTTATCTTGTACACTCTTTTATCTTCATTTTCTCAAAGAATAAATAAAACGATTCCATGTTTATTTAAAATAATTTCAAGTTTTATTAAATAGAAATCAGCTATTAAAAGAGATAAAATACCTTTGTTGTCTAATAGCTCCTTTTCGTATGAACCAAACTAATACCGTTTTCATTGTTGCTCTTGCCATCATTGGCTTTGGGTATTTTATCAAGAAGAAAAATATTGTCAGCGAACAAGAAGGTAAAGTTGTATCCAAATTATTGATGCACACGACCTTTCCTGCCCTAGTTTTCATCACATCATATCGCCTCAAGTTTGAAAGCAATCTGCTTTTATTACCTTTTTTAAGCATTGCATTCTCGGTTCTTTCGATGTTTACCGCTAGTCTCTTTTTTAAACGTAAGGAACGAGCAAGTAAAGCCTTGCTTATTATGGCAAGTGGAGGCTTTAATTTAGGTTTATTTGCTTATCCGCTCATCGAGGGTATCTGGGGACAACAAGGAATGGTCTATGCAGCCATGTTTGACCTTGGTAATTCGTTCGCCGTCTTTGGCATTGTCTATGGAACAGGTGTTTACTTTTTAGAAGAAAATGACGGTATTTCGATAAAAGGAAGTGTCTTAAATGCCCTAAAAAAGGTAAGTACGCTTGCCCCACTAAGGGCTTTAATCTTGGGTTTAATACTGAATTTTTTGAATATTCCTTTACACGAAACTTTTGTAGAAATTATTGATGTATTGGCAAAAGGAAATAAAGTAATTGTGATGTTGTTGATGGGTATTTACTTAAATCTAACAATGTCGAAAGCTATTTTCAAAAATGTGATTCAAGTATTGCTCATTCGTTATGCTTGGGGGCTGGCACTGGGTTTTTTATGCTATTACTTTCTGCCAGTTGAACAACTTTATCGGAATGTATTACTAATTGCTTTTATTATTCCTGTTGGAATGACACTACTGCCTTTTGTTGATGAATTGGGCTATGATGCTTCCGTAGCAAGTGTATTTGTCAACCTTTCTATGTTAGTTAGTTTTGCCATGATGTGGTATTTGGTTACATCCCTACATTTGGCCTAAACACAGCACGAGGCTCATCATTACCATTCGTTCTTTTGCTTAAAAAGGACGAATGGCTTTTACAAAACAGGCTTTCCAATAACGACTCCAAAGGTTATCTTCTCTAACTCCTTTAGAAGAAGACGCATGAATAAAATATAGCTCTGTATCGTTTTTCACTTCCGTAACCAATCCTGCATGATTGATACGCCCCACGCCATTTGTTCCTGTTACAAAAAAGAGTAAATCGCCAGGACGAATAGCCCTAGCATCTACTTCCACCCCTACTTCTGCTTGTTGGTACGAAATTCGAGGAAGTGAAAACCCCTGTGATTTATAAACCGTGCAAAGTAATCCAGAACAATCAACGCCACTGTAATCATTTCCTCCCGAACGATAGGGCACTCCAGTATAACTACGAGCTTCCTGAATGATCTGATTGATTGTTCTGTACGTATATCGGTGACTTGAGTTAGTATTATTCCTTGGAGTATCATACACACTAGATTCTCTACGTCTGAACAAGCGACAAGAATCCAATGCAAGCAAAACAAGAAGTAAAAAGAAACAGCGAATACAAGTGGAGCTCGGTGATTTCATAACTATTTAGCAGAATTTTTATATGAATACCTGTAAAAAGATAATTCTAAGGTATTGCTTTTTTTATTACCTTAAAAAGATATGAGGTGGATTAACATTAAAATAACAAAACCCTGCATTGTTGGAAGACAATAACAGGGTTTTATCTATAAAATCGTTTTTTTATCCTTTCAAAATGGCACGAATTGTTTGTTGATCCAACGAGATTTGGTGTTTGAGTTCATCCAAACTCGTAAATTTTTTCTCGGATCTAACTCGCTCAATAAATTCAACTTTTAAGCTTTCGCCATATACTTCTTTATTAAAATCGAAAATATTGACCTCAATCGTTTGGTAAGTTCCATCAACGGTTGGACGGTTCCCGATATTCAACATTCCATCGAACACTTCGTCTCGATAATCAATTTTAACCGCATAAACACCATCTAAAGGAATCAGTTTGGCAACTTCTCTCACTTGAATATTTGCCGTAGGAAAACCAATTGTTCTGCCCAATTGCTTTCCTTTTACAACTACTCCAGAAAGCGAATAATTTCTTCCTAAAAAATGGTCAGCTTTAGAAACTTCACCTTCCATTAATGCCTTTCTAATATTAGAAGAACTAATGGTCACATGTTCAATATCTTGGCGATGAATCTCTTCAACCGAAAAACCATAACGAGAAGAGTGTTCCTTCAAGTATTCAAAACTACCTTCACGATTTTTGCCAAAACGATGGTCATAGCCAATCACTAAGGTTTTTGTTCCAATGGTTTCTACTAATACTTGTTGTATGAAATCTTCGGAAGACAACTCTGAAAAGGCACGAGTAAAGGGAATAATCAGTAAGTGCTGTATGCCATTTTCTGTCAAGAGTTCGATTTTCTCATCCAGAGTTGACAATAACTTCACGATACTATTATCGGGCGAGGTGATACTTCTTGGGTGTGGGTAAAAAGTAATAACGACGGTTTCTCCCCCTGTCTGTAGAGCAACTTCTTTAAGGCGATTTAATATCTTTTGATGCCCCAGATGTACTCCATCAAACGTACCACTCGTAACTACCGCATTGGATAATTTTACAAACTCCTGAATTCCGTGATAAACTTTCATATTCAATATTACATAGCAATTTTAAACCTGTGTTTCCGTTTTACGTTGTTCCACAAATTGCTCAATGGTTAATGCTTCTGCTACGTTAAATTCGCCAATACGTTCTCGTCTGAGAGCTTTCATATAAGCACCTGATTGACAGGCCAGTCCAAAATCTCTAACAAGGCTTCGAATATAAGTTCCTTTAGAACAAACTATTGAGAAGTCAACTTCAGGAAAGCGACTTGCATCAATATCAAATCGAGAGATAGTGACCTCTCGAGATTTAATTTCAACATCAGCATCCGTTTTCCCTTGTCTTGCTAGTTCATATAAACGTTTTCCTCCGACAGATACTGCCGAATAAATAGGTGGAATCTGAAGAATCGTACCTTTAAACTGAGCGAGTGCATGTTGCATTACCTCCTCTGTGACATGGTTGATTGGATATTCTTGATCAAACTCCGTTTCTAAATCAATAGAAGGTGTTGTTTTTCCTAGAACGAGCGTCCCTGAATATTCTTTTTCTTGTCCTTGATAGTTATCAATCTGCTTGGTCATTTTGCCTGTACACAAAATCAGCAAACCTGTTGCCAAAGGGTCAAGTGTACCTGCATGACCAATTTTTTTAAATTTACCTGCAAATTTCAACTTTTTCACCACATCAAAAGATGTCCAAGTAAGAGGTTTATCTATCAAGATAAGTTCTCCCGGATCAGCTACGGGTGGTGGCGTTTTTACCTTCTCTTCGCTCATTCTTAAAAAGCACTAAGTTTTGTACCAGTCGCTAACATTGCCAAAATGATAATTCCCACAACGATTCGATAGATACCAAAAAACTTAAAGCCGTATTTGTTTAATATACTTATAAAAAATTTAATCGCTACAATAGCCACCACAAACGCTACTATATTTCCAATAACGAGTGCTTTTATTTGTTCTCCTGAAATAGCTCCTTCTTCTTTAATAAACTTCAACAGTTTATACCCTGTAGCCGCAGCCATAGTTGGCACGGCCAAAAAGAATGAAAACTCTGCTGCTAAACTACGGCTTAATCGCTGTTGCATCCCTCCGATAATTGTAGAAGCACTACGGCTCAACCCCGGAAACATGATTGCTAAACATTGATACGCTCCAATTTTAATAGCTGTCAAGTTCGTAATATCGGTTTCTTCCAATACAATTGGGCTACGAAACCAGTTGTCAACAAAAAGCAAAATCACTCCGCCAACCAATAACACCGTTGCAATAAAAGCAGGATTTCCTAAATGTTCGTCGATTAAATCGTCAAAGAGTTTTCCAAAAATTAAGGCAGGAACTACCGCTAGTCCAAGCTTAACATAAAACTGCCATTTAGAGAAATCGAAGAATTTTTTCCAATATAGAGCGACAACAGCCAAAATTGCTCCTAACTGAATACATACCTCAAAAAGCTTGGTAAAGGTATCATTTTCTATTCCTAAAAAAGAACTGGCTAACACCATGTGCCCTGTTGAAGAAATAGGAAGAAACTCCGTTAAGCCCTCAATAATGGCCAAAATAATAGTTTGAATTAACGACATTGTCTGGTAGGTTATGGGTATAATAAGCTTTAATTAGATGTGATGATAAGATTGCCGTCGTTATTTTTTACGTAAAATAGCAAAAAACTCAATGGTAAAACCAGCTAATACGACTAATGGACCCAGCGTTAAACCTAAGAAGCCAAAGCCAAATTCTTCTTTATCTAAGCTCATAATAAATAAACCGATAAGAATTACGGCAATACCAGCAAGCATGATGCTATAATTTGCTTTGCCAAAAGGAAGTTTTTCTTTATTTGTCATGTTTATAATATTGATTTGTCTTTATTTATATAAATCATCCAACGATTTATGGAGATAACGTTCTACCGATTGGAAAGTACTCATTGCACCGATTAACACTCCTAGTATAATAATAATCACTAAAAGCATTACCAATTTATCCATTTCTTGTAAAGCAGCCAATCCTTCAATACGATGCAAGGCTACTTGCTGAGCCACAACCAATAACGTTGCTGCAATTAGTCCCCCTGTAAGGCCTTGTAATGCCCCTTTTACAATAAATGGTTTTCTAATAAATTGATTAGTTGCTCCTACCAGTTGCATACTACGAATAAGAAAACGTTGCGAATACAAGGCTAGTTTAATCGTATTGTTAATCAGGATTAAAATAATCCCTAGCAATAAAGCGACAAATGCGGATAAAATGATATAGACTTTAGAAATCTTTTCATTTATTGAATCGACAAAATTTTCTACATAAGATACCTCATGTACACCATCTATTTTTTCGACTCTTGTTTTTAGAGCTAATAAGCTTTTTTCGTTAAAAAACTCAGGTTTTACCTTTACGGTATATAAGTTCAACAACGGATTGCTCTTCCCTAATAGTTTTGTATAATCTTCTCCCGACTCTTCAACAAACTTCTTTGCAGCTACATCTTTAGAAATAAAATTGATTTGGGGAGAGCCTTCTTTTAGAAGAACGAAATCTTGTTTTGCAATTTCTTTAAATACCGAATCTAACTTACTTGTAGATAAATCATTTTCGAGATACACTTGGAGTTCGACATTTTGCTTAATCAACTCTGTTAATTTATGTGCATTCAGAGTCAATAAGCCACAAAGTCCAATGAGTAGTAATGCAATTGTTAAACTGACAATCACTAATAAATTGGGAGTATTACCTAGTTGTTTTGATTTAGACATAACTTAGTATAAGGTTGTCCTTAAAATGTGTACAAAAATACATGAATTATGGTGCAATTAAGCTATTTTAAGGCTTTTTAACAACAAAGCCGCTTGGTTTGTCAAACGGCTTTGTGATTTATAGTTTTAAAAAATCGTCAACAAATCAGAAAGTTAATTTCTTCTTCCGATTTCATCTCTAATTTTAGCAGCTTTTTCGTACTCTTCGTTATCAAGTGCTTCTTCCAACATTTTGGTGAGTACCTCTACCGAATTATCTTTCAAAATATCTGCAAATGAACGTTGTGGTTCTGGCTCTTCTTCTTCATATTCTCCCTGTGTATCTCGTTGTGATTCATTCACCGAAATACCTGCTTCTGACAAGACATTTTCGTACGTATAAATAGGCACATCAAAACGTAAACCAATTGCAATAGCATCTGAAGGACGAGCATCCACTACCATTTCTTTCAAGTCATCAGTACAATGAATTTTGGCAAAGAAAACCCCTTCTTTAATATCCGTAATAGAGACAGAGGTAACCTTATAATGAAATGCTTTGGCAAACGATTTAAATAAGTCGTGTGTCATAGGGCGGTTGGGCTCTATTTTCTCAATTTCAATCGCAATTGCTTGTGCCTCGAACATTCCGATAATAATAGGTAATCTACGAGACCCAGACTCTTCCCCCAACACTAATGCAAATGAGCCTGTCTGCGATGAACTCGGCGATAAACCTAATATTTCTAATTTAATTTTCTCCACTTTTAAACGTTGCTTATTTTTTCAAAATTACTTGTAAGAACAAAGATATAAACCCTAACAAATTTAAAAAAGTTTTATAGTCGATACTTTTCTTTCGGTTTGTACAAAAAGACCTGTAAGATAAAATCTTACAGGTCTAAAACTGATTCTCAAACCAAATTAAAAGTTATATATCTAGTATAACTCTAAAATACTTCAATTACAAAATCGCAAAAAAAATAGTTACGAACGCAATTTTTATCCTCTAAGATAGAGGATTTAGTTTTTTTTTCAAAATAAAATTATTAATCGGTCAAGACTTTTGTCAAACGAGGCAGAATATCAAATACATCGCCTACAATCCCATAATCTGCCGATTTAAAAAAGGGCGCTTCGGGGTCTTTATTGATTACAACAATTACCTTGGAAGAGTTAACTCCTGCCAAATGTTGAATTGCCCCAGAGATACCACAAGCGATGTATAAATTGGGTGCTACTTTGAGCCCTGTCTGTCCTACGTGCTCGTGATGAGGTCTCCAATCGGCATCAGAAACGGGCTTAGAACACGCCGTTGCCGCCCCCAATGCCTTGGCTAAATCTTCTACAATTCCCCAGTTTTCAGGGCCTTTTAGCCCTCTGCCTGCCGATACTACTAAGTCAGCCTCTGGTAATGAAACCGTACCCGAAGCCTTATGCGTAGCGATTACTTTTACGCCCAAATCTTTTTCTTCTAGTACAGTAGCTAAGGGCTCCACAGTTGCCGTCGCATTACTAAGAACGGGTTGGACAGCGTTCTTTTTAATCCCAATAACTTTTACTGAAGTGTTCAAGGCTACTGTGGCAAAAGCCTTTCCTGTATAAATACTTCGCTTAACCTTAAAACCTGACGTTACCTCAGGCAAATCGGTAACATTAGTGACAATACCCGCTTTTAACTTAGCCGCTACACGTGCAGAAACAGCATCGCTAAGGGATGACTTTGCAAAAATAAATACCGTAGCGTCTGCGGCTGCATTAGCCACAAGGTTTGCATATACTTGGGCATTATTTTCATTTAAAGCGGTGTCATTTGCCCATAATACTTTGTGAGCCCCCCAGTTACCGAGCTTAGCCAACTCGTCTTCTGTCGAACTACCTAGGGCTATAACTGTTGCTTCAGTATGGATTAATTGGGCTACAGATGCTCCGTAAAAAATAGCCTCAAGCGAAGATTTCTTTATCGCTCCATCGGCTAACTCTGCAAATATGATTACGCTCATGATTCTCTGATTTGAAAAATTAGAAATAGTATTTATGTAATTGGGTAGTACACACTAGATAACTTTGGCTTCGTTTCGCAGTAAATCAATCAGGCTTTCGGCCTCTTCTGCCGCAATCATTTTTACCGCTCCTTTGGGTGCTGGCAGAGTATAGAGTTCTGTTGTGGTCGTAACTTGTCCTGTTGGCTCTAGTACTTTTATCGGCTTGGTACGAGCCGACATAATTCCTCTCATCCCTGCTATTTTCCATTCTGCAATTGGCTCTTGACATCCCAATACCAGTGGTAAATGTGCTTCAATATCCTCTTTTCCTCCCTCGATTTCACGGGTCATTTTAGCTACAGTCCCCTCGATTTCAAGCTTCATCACCGGTGAAATAGACGGAATTCCTAATAACTCCCCTACAAGTCCATGAACAATACCAGAATTAAAGTCAATGGATTCTCTGCCCATCAAAATCAGGTCATAATTTTCTTGCTTTGCCACTTGTGCAATTTGTTCTGCGACAAAAAAAGAATCTGTCGGTTCTACGTTAATCCGAATGGCATCATCCGCTCCAATGGCCAAACATTTACGAATTACAGGGTCACTGTCAGACAAGCCTACGTTTAATACCGTAATTGTTCCACCTAATTGTTCTTTCAATTCGACTGCTCTCGATAAAGCATAATCGTCGTAAGGTCCTGTAATGTACGTAATCCCAGCTTTATTCAGCTGTGTATCTCCATCTGTAAAGGCTATTTTAGCCGTCGTATCGGGTACATTTGTAATGCAAACTAAAATCTTCATATATGTTTAGTTATTTTTGTTAATCAATCTATTGTCTTGAATGAAATTCTTGTACAATGATAACAAAAAAATCAATAAATAGTATGCAAGCATACTATTTATTTTAAACTTTTTTAAGATTTTTTATGAACAACTCCAGACTAGAATTATTAAAAGGTTTTTATCAAGAAGACCCCAATGACCCATTTAATATGTATGCCCTTGCTACCGAATACTTAAAGACAGATAGTGGCAAAGCAAGAGAACTTTTTGAGCTCTTATTAAACGAACATCCAAACTACTGGGCTACCTACTACCATGCGGCAGCTTTGTATGTGGC
>JALRIJ010000119.1 GCA_023255485.1 Flectobacillus sp. | reverse complement strand
GACCACAGCTCCCACAGGAATTTCTCCTTCTTCAAAAGCCATGGTTGCTTGTTGCAAAGCAATTCGCATGAAGTATTCGTCTGAAAATATCATTGTTAGTAAAGCTTTTAAACAGCTAGCTGTTTACTGAATCGCTTTGTTTCTCATATAAAAATCAACCAATACCAAGGCCGCCATTGCTTCTACGATTGGTACAGCACGAGGGACAACACAAGGGTCGTGGCGACCTTTTCCTGAGACAATGACTGGGTTGCCTTCTGCATCAATACTTTCTTGGTCTTGCATGATGGTCGCAACGGGTTTGAAAGCCGTTCTGAAATAAATGTCAGCTCCATTTGAAATACCCCCTTGAATCCCTCCAGAGTAGTTCGTCTTGGTTTTTGCTACGCCATCCTCTAAATAGATTTCGTCGTTGTGCTCTGAGCCAAACATTTCAACGCCTGCAAAACCGCTACCATATTCAAAGCCTTTAACGGCATTAATTGACAACATGGCTTTGCCCAATTCTGCATGTAATTTATCAAAGACAGGTTCTCCTAAACCAGCGGGAGTGCCCGTAATGACACAGTCCACTATACCACCAATGGAATCGCCTTTTTTACGGGTTTCGTCGATGTAGTCGAACATTTGTTGTGCCATTGCTGCATCTGGACAACGAACAGCATTGTTTTCCGCTTCTGCTAAGTCTAATTGTTGGTAAGGTGTTTCTAGTTTGAGTTTCCCAACCTGCGAAACATACGCTTTAATATCGACACCAATTTGTTTTAAAATCAATTTTGCTACTGCTCCAGCCGCTACACGAGCAACGGTTTCACGAGCAGAACTACGTCCTCCACCACGGTAATCACGGTTGCCTCCGTATTTCACATGGTAGGTGAAATCAGCATGAGAAGGACGGAATTGTTGAGCAATGTGCGAATAATCTTTAGAACGTTGGTCGCCATTCCAGACCATCATGGCAATCGGCGTTCCTGTCGTTTTTCCTTCAAATGTTCCAGAAAGTACTTGGAATTCGTCGGCTTCACGACGTTGGGTCGTGATACGAGACTGTCCTGGTTTACGACGGTCTAACTCGCTTTGGATAAACTCCATATCGAAGTCAATACCCGCAGGACATCCGTCCAAAATTACGCCAACTGCCGCCCCATGCGACTCTCCGAAGGTACTAATCTTAAATAACTTACCGTAAGTGCTACTCATTTTTATGTATTATTTATTACGACGTGGTATGAAAATATAAACCATACCAATCAACATGATGACAATTAAAATATTGGCTTCGTTTTTTAATAACTTACCAATGGTCGAACTTTCTTTAGATGAATCTAAGTTTTCTAACTCATCATAAATAGAACGCTCTGTCGTGGACTCCACATCAGAGCTAATGGTTGCTCCCTGTGCTTTGAAGCTCAGTTGAGAGCGGAGTGTGTCATAAGTACCCTTGTTAGGGTTAAAATAAACCCATTTAAAATAATTTGAGAGTACAAAGTTACCAGCCCGTTTGGGAATTAATTGAAAAGTAAAGGTTTTTGTGTGAACATTTTTTTCTTCCTCATGGTGTGTCACCATGTTAATTTTAGGAGGAAAAAAATCAAACATGGGGTTTTGTGTAATTTCAGGAAGTTTGATAGACGACATATTTCCATCTCCTGAAATTGCTATTTTACACTGAATTGCTTTACCCGTAGGAACGACTGTTTTATCAATATGTTCTTCGATAGAAAAGTTTCCCACAGGTACATCTTGTTGAATACGAGCTAGTTTAGGTAGCTCTAGTGGATGTAGTTCCCAGCCTTTGGCATCGAAGCGAATAGGGGTGAAATGTTTTTCCCCCTTTTCATTTTCTTCGCTCGTTAATACCCGAAGAGACACGGTAGGGAAGCGAATGATTTTTTTGTTGAGCGGATATAAACTTGTCTGATAGAATTTATACTGCGTATATTTTCGCCCATTGATCGTCACTTGCTTTGTGATGGTTTCTTCTATGTCGTAGTTTTCTTCCCAGCAGCTAGCTTGTTTTAATTGTTTAGTAATAGCTGGAATTTGAACTTCATTGTGGTCAAACTCCATAGGTACAGTATTGTTTTCACTCACATATAAGGCCAATGTAACGGTAAATCCTTCTCCCACATAAATGCTTTTCTTGCTTGTGTTTAGGGCAAAAAAAGCGTCGGGAGTAGCCTTTGGATTTTTACTTTTGGCGATTTCTGGTAATGGCGTTTCGGTAGGAGCAATACTCCCTAAGTTAGCTGGTTCGGGTGTTGCTTGTTTAATCGTTAACACACACCCCTCTGCACTTTGCTCTGTTTTATTGATGACCACTTTGAAGGGTTTGATTTTGAGGGTTCCTTCTCGATTTGCCTTATAATTTTGCGTAATAGTATAGGTAATTAATTTATGCCCAGCGACAAAAGAACGAGCGATTTTCTTCGTGTATCCCAGTTTCGTAAGTCCTTTTAAATCAGGAAATTTACATTCTGGAATAGGACTGTTTTCGTCATCTGTGGTGATGATTGCTGAGACGGTAAAAAACTCTTCTAAATTAATGTTTTTATCTCCAGTTTCTACCGAATAAAAGTCCTTATCTTTTGTATCTTGTTGAGCAAAAAGAGTCAGCCAAGGCGTACCGCAGCAAAAGAACAATAGTAGAAGATAGTGCTTCACGTTTTTGACCATGATCTAATCATTAATGGGTTCGTTTAGTCGTAAGAAGCGATTGCTTACTCACGCACAGGGTATAAAAGTTCAAAAAACTACTTATTTTGATGAAAAATACTAAGTATTTGAACTTATTTTTAAGGTTATTGTATTGCTAATCAAATGGTTATCTGTTAGATTTATATAACGAGTTCTTTCATGTAGTTTTCCATTAAAACCATGTTAACGTTATGACAACATTAGAATACGTCAAGATGATTCTCGAAAAAGTTAGTTTTGATACAAAGTTATTCGAGAAAGAGTTAACTAAAGCTATACAATCTTTAGAAACTGATGAGCAAGTCAATTTACTACATTGGTGTGAAGCTCAATTTTGTAATGAAATTCTTGAAATTGTTTTCCAGTGTTTCAGTTCTCAAAAGCAATTAGTTGCCTAATTATATTATTTTTTTCCCTCTTCAAATCTATTAAGAAAGCCGTTGAGTGTATTCTCAACGGCTTTCTTGTTGGTATCGGGCTTACTGCTTCGTGATTTTTTGTGTTGTTGTTCCTTGGCTTGTCTGGATTTCTATCAGGTAATTTCCTTGAGGCAAATTAGCTAATGAAATTTCGATTTTACTAGTTTTATTTCCTGCTTGTCCTAACACGGCTAAACCTGTAGAAGAGAAAAGGGTGATTTTTTCAATTTTGGCAGATTCGGGTGTTTCTACGATTATTTTATCGTTGGTCGGATTGGGGAATACAGAAATCAGGGATAAAACGGTTGGCTCGTTGGCTAAGATACGTTCTAAAGCAGCATCTTGACGAGTAGCGGATAAGGCACTTGCACATCCGTCTGCGGTTACTACCTGTACATTGAAACTTGCCCCAGAAGATACTTGAATCACACGTTCGCCACGGGCTGATTCTAAAATTTGCCCGTTTTTATACCAAATATTGCCTGTCGCTGCACTAGAAGTATATTCCCAAAAAGCACCATTAGTGTCCGATTTTTTAACTACTGAAATCGTAGGCTTTGCAGGGAGTACACAGAAGGAATCGACTTTTGACACGGAATAATAACTCGTAGAACCATCTTGATAAGCTCCATAATAAACTTTTCCTGCTGTACCTGTTAGGGAAACCGTCGAACCCAAAAGGTTAGCTGGCCCCGATGCAATAGATACGATAACGCCCAAACCTGAACTTGCCGAGGCACTAATTGAAAAAGAAGGATCGCTTAGGTTTTTGTCCGCAACCTTAGATAAAGTAATAGTCTGGCTTTGTTTACTTGGTAGCTTACGAGTTCCAAGGGTGTACCAAACGTTGTAAGCTGATTTTTCAACCAAGGTCTTGATACTCGATTCTACCCCTTTGCGTTTGTCTTTAGAGTCTAGCGTAATAATACTCGTGTTGTTGTATTTTGCTTTGCTATCGTAAGTATTATAAATGACAAAATTATCTGTTCTGGAATAATCTGGATAACCTAAATCGCTGTTAAATGCTACAATGATTTGCCATTCCGAAGGTCTTGCCATGTTAACGCCAACCACATAGTTATCGAATAAATCGGTATTGTATTCAATCTGATAGTCAAAGGCTAGCATATTACTTGAATTTTTCGAGAACGAAGGATTCGTAATACTTTCGCCTGTCTCTAAATTGCTGACCAATTTCTGAATTAAGCCACTTCCAAATGTATTTGTTTGTGAATTCCAACCATTTAAGAAGCCAACATCCCAGAAAGAAATTACTTTGCCATCTGCTGATTTTACTTCGTTATAGGCATCATAGACAAGGTTGTCGCCGTCATAATCCCACTCAATGGCATCAGGATAAAGCACTTGTGAGGTACTTACACCTGTGGAGTAGGTTGGGTTATACAATTTGAATTTCTTAGCAGGAATGGTAATGGCTGTCGAAGTTAAATCAAACACATAAATGTAGGGTTCTGCCGTAGTAGAAACGGCTGCCAAACGCTTTCCATCTTTAGAAATAGCCACATTGTCCCAGCCAGCTTTATCAATAACAACATTGCTAACTGTGGCACTTTGGTCGGTAGGACTAAATGGTTTGACCGTTGACAAATCAATGCGGGTGATGGCATGATTATTTACGAAATAAGCATATTTTCCATCATCTGTTACACTTGGCTTGTGTGTTAATGTGATATTTGTTGCAATTTTTACGTACTTACTGCCTACGGTATCCAATACGTACAAGGCTTTATCCACGGGGTCATAACTCAAAAGATAGGAGCCTGCTTTGTTGGTATTGACAGGTACATCGTTGGACGGAGTTGGTACGGGAGATTGTGTGGTAGTAGAGCCCGAAGGAGTTGGGGTAGGAGCATTCGCATCGGTTACTCCAACTGCATCAAAAGCACTTTTTGCTGCCGCAACTTCTGTGCCCGTAGCTCCGTACAAATCGGCTGCCGACTGAATAATGGCACGGCGTAAATCAATAAATTTAGAAGAGCTCGTTAAGTAATTGGTTAACGCTCTGTAGTAGATTTTTTCGGCTTTTTCCTTCGTCATATTGGTAGCCGACGCAATTTTATAGTAAGCAAAATTCGGAATCCCCGAATTGATGTGTACTCCATAATTGTCTTGTGAGCCCGTATAGTACTGCCCCATGTTGGCAGGTTGGAAACCATCGTCGTTTAAGCTTTTTCCTCCTTGGTTCGGATTTGATAAATCACGTAGGGGCTTTCCACTTTTAGTAACATCTTCTCCAACAGCCCAGTCATCACGGTCGATGAGTGTTCCAAAAATATCTGCCATTGATTCATTAATAGCTCCTGATTGTCCTTTATAAGCAAGGTTAGCCGTTTTTTCCACTACCCCATGGGTCATTTCATGTCCTGCCACATCGAGCCCGCCTGCTAAAGGCTTGAAGTAAGAGCTTCCACGACCATAGCCCATAAACTCACCATTCCAGAAGGCATTATCCATCGCCTTGCTGTTTTCGTCCGTTAAATTAATAATGGAAATAATTGTTCCACCCTTGCCATCTAGCGAGTTTCTACCAAAAGTTTTGTAATAATAATCGTAAGCTAGACTAGCGTTGTAGTGAGCAGAAACTGATTCGGGATTAGACCATGTATTATTCGTCGAAGAAACCTGACGGACGGTAATGTCGTCAACTGATGAACCATTAGCGGTGATAGTCCAGAGTACTTTTTGCGGGTCATCTAGGCTTATGGCTTTCGTGCCAGAGGCAAACATTGCTTTGCTCGCATCAATTAAATAGTAGGTATTATTAACGGAATACGTGTTAATACTTACGCTTTTTCCATTCAAATCGGTTGCAGTTGCCTTTGCTGGGCCATCAATCGTACACGTATAATTATATTTATCTAAGATTTCTCCTGTTTGAGCATCCACCATATAAATCCAACGTTCGTGAAAACTAGGACGAACGACTACCTGATAAGCCAAATGTTCCTCTTCTGGATTATCATCTTTGTGGTAAATCATTAATTCTGCTTTAGGCTTCTCATATTTCAGAATAGCCTTTTCTGCAAACGTTAAGGTTCTTAGTGTTCCACCTGCTTGTTGAATGTCTTTTTGAGCAATTTCACCAATATTATCTTCCGAAAAACGAGGGGTAACGTCTTCGATAGAGGGAGTTGGATACATTTTTCCATTTAGAGAGGAAACATCCGAACCTGTTTGGTGCATGATAATTTCTGCTCCATAAACAGGCAGTCCCTTATAGGTTTGCTTCATTCGGATATGCGTCTGGTTCAACTCGTCCGACTGCATATCTTTCACTTGAAACTCCGCTTCTACATTTGTATTTTTCAAGAAAGGGCTCACTGCACTGAGGTAATTGAAGGCTCTTGAAACAGCATCAACACGTCCAGCTTTTAGTGTTGTACTGAGGTGTTTGGGGATTCCCGTAATTTGGGTAGGCATTCCATTTTCGTCTCGCAAAATTGTTAAGCCCTCTCTTTTGGCCAACGTGTTTTCACGGATAAAATTGATGGTATTGTTCTGAGTATTGGCTTTTTGAGGTTGATAAACATGAACAGAATGGTCGATAATAGGGATACTTAGGTTTTCTCGGCTGTCTCCCGTTTTAACTATTTTCTTCTGTTTTCCCTGTCCGAAACCAAGGGATGCACAGGAAAGAACGCTAATGAGTAGTATTATTTTTTTCATTTTCTTATGGATTAACTACTTGCATAAAAGACTTATAAAATTGTTTTACAGAGTCAGCAGGAGCTGTTTTTCCTCCCCATAAGACTTTGTAGGTAAACTTATTTCCTTCCGAAAAAGAAACGAAATAAGACATATTACCAGGTTCATCTAATTGTTTGTGAGCTAAATCAAGTGCCACAATGTCCTTAAATAATTGCTTCGTAACCGCTTTCGGAAGAGTTGCGATGAGTGTATTCGTATCGGGCTTACTCGTGTGACGAAACACTTCCCCATTAGGTTTAAGAGCATACTCTTGCCATGTACCTGCGAAACCACCGCCTGTACCAACGGTAATAAGTTGCTCTTTGGGGATTGACTTACAGCCCACCAATAAACCCAAACTTAAAAATAGAAGTAGATTTTTTTTCATTCTCGATGCTGCTTAATTTATAAAGTATGGAAATATAAAAATCCCTGACAAAGTTATTGATTATCAGGGATTTTTAAAATGTGGATAAAAGCTTATTCATTACTTAGAAAAAGATAAAGTCTTTCTCTATCCGAGCAACCTTTGTGCCCAGCGACCTCCTTGTCTCTCTGCCTATTGCCTCCTTGCCACTCTGCCTACATTCCTAACTCACTCACCGCTAACCAGCTCATCAAGCCAGCTCCGATTTCCAAGGCACTTTCATCGATGTCAAAAGTTGGGGTATGCACACCCGAGACGATACCTCGTTCTTCGTTTCTAACGCCTAAACGATAAAAACATGAATCAACATGGTGGGTATAGAAGGCAAAATCTTCGGCTGCTAACCAAATATCAAGGTCGATGATATTTTCTTCGCCCATATACGTAGTGGCAGCTTCTTTCATTCTACGAGTCAATTCTGGTTCATTTTGCAAGAAAGGGTATCCCGTTTGGATAAACACCTCACACGTACCGCCCATTGCTTCGGCGGTCATCGTAGCAATTTTTCTCACTTTTTCTAAGGCTTCCGCACGCCATTCTTCGTTCATTGCACGAAATGTACCTTCAATATATACTTCATTTGGAATCACGTTGGTGGCTCCATTGGCAATCACCTTACCGAAGGTCAACACAGAAGGATAACGAGGATTACGATTACGAGAAATAATCTGTTGCATCGCTACAATAATGTGTGAGGCAATCAAGACAGGGTCAATACAGTTTTCGGGCATTGCTCCATGTCCACCTTTTCCTTTAACGGTCAAATAAATTTCATCTGCCGAGGCCATGTACATTCCCTCACGGAAACCGATTTTTCCTACAGGAATATTCGGAGCAACGTGTTGTCCTAACATTTTAGAAGGAGCAGGGTTTTGTAACGCACCTTCGGCAATCATGATACTTGCCCCTCCTGGAGCTTTTTCTTCCGCAGGTTGGAATACCAATTTGACCGTTCCTTCAAAATCCTCCCGCATTCGTGACAAAATTTTGGCTGTTCCCAACAACGACGACGTATGTACATCGTGTCCACAAGCGTGCATTACGCCCGCATTCAGCGATTTATACGGAACATCATTTTCCTCTACGATAGGTAAGGCATCCATATCTGCACGAAGAGCAACTACCTTTTTATCAGGGTTGCGTCCTTCAATTGTTGCCACTAAACCCGTGTTCGCAATGGGAGTAGCCGTGATACCCATTTCTTCTAAACGAGCAGCTACGTATTTTTGGGTATTAAATTCCTGAAACGATAATTCAGGATTAGCATGTAAATAGTGACGATTCGCCACAAACTCGCCCGCCATTTCAGCGGCTAATTGTTTGATTTTATCTTTCATTTTATTTGAAAATCTCTTTTCCTACATTTATTGCGATGTGCGTTATGCCATCATTGCAGCTAAAATACTATCTCTTTTTTGAGAAGAAATCGTTAGGTTTTGCAGACTTCTTTCCGTTTTATTTCTGATTTCTATTTTATCGAATAAGCGTTGAAGTTTTACCCAAAGCTCTGCTTCGATACCTAATACTTCTTCTAATTGAATGGCTAATTCAATACTGATTTTTTTCTTTTCTCGGAGCAACCCATTTAAGAAAGGTTGGCTAATACCTAATTTTTCTGCTAGTTCTATTTGCGTTAAGCCTCTTTCCTTAATTTCGTTACGTAGCAATTCCCCTGGGTGCATAACCAAAGGAGGAATCTGATTGGATTCTAATCGCTTCTTCATAAATGTTAGTGATAATCTGTTAAGTCTTCGATTATGATTATTTCAATGATTTCTTTCTCATTTTCTTCTATAGATAGTTCAAAAATTATACGATATTGATCATTAACTCTTGCCGAAAAATAGCCTTCTAAATCATTTTTGAGAGGATGAATTCGAAGAGAATTAATTTTCTTTATTTCTGAAAACGTGGATGTATTCTGAAATAAAGAGACCACCTTTCGGAATTGATTTTGTAACACCATCGGGAATTTGGGTTTCCCCTTAAACGTTCCTAAATAGAACAAATACAAATCATCATTATCAAATTCAATTATCATAACAAAAATATAACCTTTTAGGTTATAAATACTAGGTGGAACTATTTTTATTGTAAAATTAAGTGCTCTGAATTTATTTAGACAAATTAGTACGTGTTTGATTAGTAGTCTGATA
>JALRIJ010000118.1:4671-9469 GCA_023255485.1 Flectobacillus sp. | reverse complement strand
TTGGTAGCCTTACTAATTAGGGCTACACTAGCAAATTCTACCGCCTTTGTAACCGAAGAGTCAATCACATAACCCGTGATTTTTCCAGAACCTTTAGGGGCTGCCTGTGCTGTCCCTGGAATCGCCGTAGTAGGTCTTGCTCCTCCTGCCCCTGGCATTCCTGGAAATTGAGCTAATGCCTTACTTAATGGTAAACTCAAGAGTGTTAATAATAGTATTTTTTTCATCCGTGTATGTTTCTTAATAATTGTATTTAACCCCAAAGTTGGGGACAAAAAAGTTGTTGTGAAATTGGAAAAGTACAAATGGTTTTATTAAACGATGAACGGAAAGGCTTCAATCAGCTAAGC
This sequence comes from Flectobacillus sp., assembly GCA_023255485.1. GTDB lineage: Bacteria > Bacteroidota > Bacteroidia > Cytophagales > Spirosomataceae > JALRIJ01. The sequence goes on along the minus strand of JALRIJ010000118.1, from coordinate 9,119 downwards.
GTTTCGTTCAAATTATACTACAAAGAAAGTCCTAATCAAGGAGGAGTTTATCCTGTTTTCTATGAAAAAGTACAATTAATAGACCAATCCTTATTTTTAGCCGATATATCCATTTTTCACTCTTTACAGTAAAGCCCTAGAATAATGCAATTGTTTTATAATTTCGGGAAAAATGAATAAAATTTAACATCTCATTTTTATTCCAACGCTAAAAGCACATATTACAGGAAAGCTATTACTTTTGTGACGAAAAGTATGCAGTACTTCAACCATTAATATATGATAGAACTTATTTCAGAACGATTACGCCTAATTCCTTTAGACCATTTCTTGTTATCAACATGGCACCAAGAAGGAAGAGCTTCCCTAGAAAAACAATTACGTTTGGAAACATCTTCTTGGGAAATTGAGTCTTTTTTTGAGGCAGAAACACAAGACGCTTTAGTGAATTTTTGGCTTCCGATGACCAATGAGTATTTTCTCGACTTTCCTTGGTACACCAACTGGGAAATTGTCCTAGAAAAAGAAAATAGATCCATTGGAGGAATCGGTCTATCAGGAATGCCCGATCAAGATGGAGTAACGATGGTTGGCTATTTTTTGGATAAAAAATATCGTCAAAATGGCTATGCAAGCGAAGCCTTGAAAACACTTATCGACTGGGCAGCAACCGATTTTTCCCTAAAAACAATCATTGCGGATACTCCCGTAGAGAACTTAGCTTCGCAAAATGTACTAGTTAAACAGGGCTTTAAGGAGTTTGGCTTTATTGAAGAAGTGAAACATATCGAAAATCTAAAAGTCAAGCACTGGCGACTCGATATAAAAAAATAGTTTTTTGTGACTTTATACGTACCTGTCACGTATAAACAACAGTTTTCATAGTAGAAATAGGTTTTGAAGGACGATTCTTGTCAAAACAGAGTCTATCTCAAAGCCATATTTTGGTGTGTTAGTAATATTTATTGACGGGCTTCTGTGAAGCTCGTCAATTTTTTTTACCCCCATGATAGCCAATTAAATAATTTTGTGTATTATTTTTAACATTTACCTTACCTTTGTAAGCTAAATAAAAACCGTCTGAGTGAGCTAAAAGATTGGGGAAATTTTTAGTGACGCAACAAGAACTAACGAAAGGCAAATAGCCCCATTAAAAACTCAATTAACCATTGACATACTGACCATAACGATGCAACATTTTCTTTCTGTCAAAGACCCAATAGACATTCAAGGACTCGTAAAAGAAGCCTTATTAATAAAAAAAACGCCTTATGCTGATAAGCATTTAGGTAAAAACCGAACCCTTGGCTTGTTATTTTTCAACGCCAGTTTACGTACTCGTTTGAGTACTCAAAGGGCAGCTCAAAATCTAGGTTTGGAGTCTATCGTTATGAACGTCGGACAAGATGGCTGGGGGTTAGAATTTGAAGACGGAGCTATCATGAATGGTAATAAAGCCGAACATATTAAAGAAGCTGCTCCTGTAATCGGACAATATTGTGATATTGTGGGAGTTAGAAGTTTCCCAGGATTAGAAAACCGTGAGGAAGACTATTCTGAGCAAGTTATCAATCAATTTGTAAAGCATACAGGTAAGCCTATTCTTAGCTTAGAGTCTGCCACTCGTCACCCATTACAGTCTCTTGCTGATTTAATTACGATTGAAGAACTAAAAACGAAACCTCGTCCGAAAGTGGTGTTAACATGGGCTCCTCATGTAAAAGCACTTCCACAGGCTGTTCCAAACTCTTTTGCAGAATGGATGAATCAGGCAGATGTTGATTTCGTAATTACACACCCAGAAGGATATGAGCTTGCTCCTGAGTTTGCAGGCAATGCGAAAGTGACGTATAACCAAAAAGAAGCGTTTGAAGGTGCCGATTTTATTTATGCTAAAAACTGGTCTTCTTACAAAGATTATGGTAAAATCATCAACTCTGACCCTTCTTGGATGGTGACTATGGAGAAAATGAAATTAACCAACAATGCTAAATTTATGCACTGTTTGCCTGTTCGTCGTAACGTAGTCGTTGAAGATGCTGTATTGGACTCAGAGCATTCCGTGGTAGTTCAGCAAGCGGGTAACCGTGTTTGGGCTGCTCAAACGGTGTTGAAAAACTTATTATTGAAAGTAATGCGTGAAGAAAGTCCTTATTTATTTTAGGGATTCAGTTAGTTTATAAAGGGACATAGGCACAACGTATTTTGTGACAACCCCTACTTGATTAATATAAACGGCGGTGTGTAAAAAGTCAAAAGCTTATGAGATTAAAACTAAAGGCAGACGTTTTTTTTATTGCTAAAAAAATAATATTTCTTAGTGTACGATTTGGCAGAATATTATTTGGTGCAAAATGCTTTAAACTCTATACTTTTTACACACCCTCGTTTACAAGCATTCAATGTTTATCTACTTACCTCGTAATAATGCTCTGGTGTTTTGAATCTAATTTTTTATAAAAGTTTAACATTCAACATTATTCCGAAAGCTATTTCAACCAGATGAAATTAACAGTTATAAAAATAGGCGGCAACGTCATTGATAATCAGGAATTTTGTACCCAGTTTTTACAAGATTTTTCAGAAATCCCTGCTCCTAAAATTTTAATTCACGGAGGAGGAAAAATTGCCACCCAAATGGCGGAGAAATTAGGTATCGAAACCGTGATGGTAGATGGTCGTCGTATCACAGACAAAGCCATGTTAGACGTAGTAACCATGGTCTATGGCGGCTTAGTAAACAAAAACTTAGTAGCAAAATTACAAAGTTTTGGTACGAATGCCATTGGTTTAACAGGTGCAGATGGTGGCGTAATTCGTTCTATCAAGAGACCTGTTAAAACAGTAGATTATGGCTTTGTGGGAGATATTGAAGCAGTAGATTCAACCCAAATTGCAGGTATGTTGAAGCAAGGCTTGACTCCTGTTTGTGCTCCTTTGACATTTGACAAAGACGGCAATATGCTCAATACCAATGCCGATACCCAAGCTCAAGCAGTAGCTACAGCCATGGCAAAGGAATATGAAGTAAATTTGGTATATTGTTTCGAGAAAAAAGGCGTATTGTCTGATCCAGAAGATGACGACTCCGTTATCTCAGAATTGAAACCTGCCGACTACGAAGCTCATAAAGCATCGGGAGCTATTTATAAAGGCATGATTCCGAAACTTGATAATGCGTTTAAAGCCTTAGAAGAAGGAGTTGCACAAGTAACCATTTGCCATGCAGGTGAAGTAAAACAAGCGGTAAAAGAAGGAATTTCAGGGACTCGATTAACTCTTTCATAAGAACCAACCATATCAAATGAGCAAAGTTAAAGGGCTTATTTTCGGGATTGCCGTAGGAGATTCCCTCGGCGTTCCCGTAGAATTCATGAGTCGTAAGCATCTCAAAGCCAATCCAGTAACAGGGATGCGAAGCTATGGAACTCATCACCAGCCAGCAGGTACATGGTCTGATGATACCTCCTTATCTTTTTGCTTAATCGAACAACTTATTGAGGGCTATCACATTCACCAACTTAGTAAACGCTTTTGTGACTGGTATCAATACGGTTACTGGTCTGCAAACGGCGAAATTTTGGATGTAGGCATTGCGACTAGAAATGCCATCGACCGCCTATTGAAGGGCGTTGACCCACGCCAATCGGGTGAATGCGATGAATACTCTAATGGCAACGGTTCGCTTATGCGGATGTTACCCTTGGCCTTTTACCTAAAAAATAAAGATATTAACGAACGGTTTGCTCTTGTTAAAGAAATCTCTTCGATTACACACGCACACATTCGCTCGTGTATTGGCTGTTTTTTTGCCCTAGAGTTTTTATTACTGTTAATAAAAAATATAGACAAATTCACAGCATACCATCAGACTCAAGAAACGGTCAAGCACTATCTTTCCACCCAACCCATCAAGGCTTCTGAATTAGAATTATACAGTCGTATTTTATTTGAAGACATTTCTCTTTTAAACGAAGAAGAAATATTTTCATCAGGCTACATTGTGCACACCCTCGAAGCCAGCCTTTGGGCATTTTTAACGACAGATAGTTTTCAAGAAGGTGTACTGAAAGGTGTTAATCTTGGTGGCGATGCCGACACGGTCGGTTCTATCGTCGGAGGTTTTGCAGGATGCTATTATGGCTTTGAAGAAATCCCAACAGAATGGGTTGCTACCCTTGCTCGATTAAACGACATTATTGACCTAAACATACGCTTTGGCTTATCGCCTAACATCCTTTAGCAATCAAAACCATGACATTACAACAGCAATTGACCCAAGATGCAATCGCTCTCTTAAAAAAACTAATTGCCACTCAATCTTTTAGTAGAGAAGAAAACCTTACAGGAGATCTTTTGGAAGAGTTTTTCCGTGAACGCAATATGCCATTTCGCAGAAAAATCAACAACATTTGGGCAAGAAATCAGCATTTTAACCCCGAATTACC
>JALRIJ010000118.1:0-4661 GCA_023255485.1 Flectobacillus sp. | reverse complement strand
ACTCTCACCACGACACCGTAAAACCCAACGCTTCGTGGACACTCAATCCCTTTGAACCTTTGGTAAAAGACGGTATTCTGTATGGTTTAGGAAGTAATGATGCAGGGGGCTGTTTGGTCAGTTTACTAGCGACTTTTTGTTACTTCTATCATCGTACTGACCTGACTTACAACGTATTATTTGTAGCATCGGCAGAAGAAGAAATTTCTGGAGCGAATGGATTAGAATTACTTATTAAAGATAATGACCTTCCTCCTCACGACTTTGCTATTGTAGGTGAGCCGACTGAGATGCACCTAGCCATTGCCGAAAAAGGCTTGATGGTGGTTGATTGTACCGCCCATGGAAAAGCGGGTCATGCTGCACGAGAAGAAGGAGACAATGCCATTTACAAAGCCTTACAGGACATTCAGTGGATTCAGAACTATCAGTTTCCGAAAGTATCGCCTGTATTAGGGCCAATCAAAATGTCGGTAACGGTTATCAATGCAGGGAAACAACACAACGTTGTTCCAGATGCTTGTACCTTTACGATTGACTGTCGTGTCACCGAACAATATACCTTACAAGAAGTATTGGAAACGATTCAAGCAAACATCCAGTCAACAGCACAAGCCCGTTCGATTCGCTTGAAACCGTCCTCAATACCGATGGAACACCCAATCGTGCAAGCAGGATTAGCCTTAGGACGTACCACTTACGGTTCACCCACGACCTCAGACCAAGCGGTATTAGACTGTCAATCCTTGAAAATGGGGCCAGGTCACTCAGGTCGCTCACACACTGCCGACGAATTTATTTACCTAAGCGAAATCGAAGAAGGAATAGATTTATACATTAAAATGTTGGGAAAGGTGATTTTGTAAAATCACACACAGAAAAATTCAGAGGCTCTCTATGAAATTACTTGATTTAACGCAGACAGTTTTTTGCACCCTATCTGCGTTATGCGATAAAATTTTATGCTCAAGTAAGATCATAAAGAACCCATTCAAAACGCTTAACATACATCATAATGAGCAAACTTTGGCAAAAAGATAATACTTCAGTAAACGAGCGAATTGAAAAATTCACCGTAGGACGTGACCCCGAATTTGACATTCTCTTGGCGGAGTTTGACGTACTGGGTTCATTAGCTCATACTGAAATGCTAGAAAGCATTGGGCTTTTAGAAAAATCAGAACTAACCGAAATTCAAGCAGAATTAAAGGCGATTTACGCAGCAATTCAAGCAGGAGATTTTGAAATTGAAGCGGGCATCGAAGATGTTCACTCGCAAGTAGAATTGATGCTTACTCGTAAATTGGGAGAAGCTGGCAAAAAAATCCACTCAGGTCGTTCTCGCAATGACCAAGTGTTGGTAGATTTAAAACTCTTTACCCGTGCCAAATTAACGGCATTAGCACAGGCAACTCAACAAGTATTCGACTTGTTAATTTCCTTGAGTAACCAACATAAAGACGTATTGTTACCAGGTTATACGCACCTTCAAATTGCCATGCCTTCGAGCTTTGGACTATGGTTTGGTGCTTATGCAGAAAGCCTAGTGGACGATATGGAAATGTTGCAAACAGCCTATCAATTGGCCAACAAAAACCCACTAGGTTCTGGGGCAGGTTATGGGTCTTCGTTTCCCTTGAATCGTACCATGACGACGCAATTATTGGGTTTTGAACAACTGCATTACAATGTGGTTTATGCTCAAATGTCTCGTGGAAAAACGGAATTATTTGCCGTAACCGCCATCAGTCAGATTGCTTCTACGCTGTCTCGTATGGCCATGGATATTTGCTTGTATAACTCACAAAACTTTGGTTTCATTAAACTTCCTGACGAGATGACAACGGGGAGTTCCATTATGCCTCACAAGAAAAATCCAGATGTGGCAGAATTATTACGTGGAAAAACAAACCGTTTAAAAGGACTTCCGAACGAAATCATGCTGGTAATGAGCAATTTACCATCAGGGTATCACCGTGAAATGCAGATTTTGAAAGAAGTATTAATGCCTGCTTTCGACGAAATTATGAATTGTTTGGACATGACGCACTTCATGCTTTCGGGAATACAAGTAAAAGAAGGTATTTTGGATGATCCAAAATATGATATGCTCTTTTCGGTAGAACGTGTGAATCAATTAGTACTGGAAGGTGTACCGTTCAGAGAGGCGTACAAGATTATTGGTAACGAAATAAATGGTGGAACTTATAGCCCTAATCGTGACCTACAACACAATCACGAAGGTAGCATTGGTAATTTGTGCAATGACCAGATAACGGCCATGATGCAAACGGTAGTCGATAAATTTGGATTTGACAAAGTGGATAAAGCGATTGAAAGTTTATTGAAATAAGTAGTATAGCCGTTGGAATCCAACGGCTATTTTTTTAGAAGACCTATTAGTTTGTATATTTGTTACAAAATCAACTATTATCCTTTTTTTCTGGCGTAAAATTCTATTGAACCAACATTTTTATTCTACGCTCTATTGTCCAAACTATTTCCTTAAACATGAAAACGCTTACTCTATTCTTAATCCTACTTTGGTTTTCTTTTGCCTCTTCGGGTCTAAGCAAGCAACAGCCACTACAAATCAATTCAAGTAAACTTGCTAGCACTGGGCAAACGTCATTAAATACTATCGGACAGCGTTCAGACTCTGTAAAAGTTAATAACTCTCTTGCCAATTCGCCATGTCTAAATGCCTTTTATACTTTTGATCTTGGATTTAGTATTTCTAGTCCCTCTCATTATTTTTGGTCTTGGTCTGGAGAAATAGGAAATATATACCCATGTATCCATGACGATGTTATTCTATATACAGATAGTGTCCAATATGCTCATCCACAGTGGTATTTAGATGACAAAAAAATTGAAGGTGCTACAGGTTTTGAATATAAGCCCACTGTATCTGGAAAGTATGCTGTCAAAGTATCTCTTTTAAACTGTGAATACACCCCTTTCCCTTTAACGGTTAAACTAAAAGAGGCTCTATCCTTTACCATTACGAGCATCAATAGCACTGTCCACCCCAACAATATAGTTGATATATGCGACACTGGTGGCTTTACAACCTTAATTCCCATAGGTGCAAATGACCCTGAAGAAAACTGGCAGAAAGGAAAGTACCAATGGTTTAGAAATAATAAACCGATAGATAATGCAACTAAGAATAACCTGATAGCTTCAGAGGAAGGAGAATATCGCTTACAGGTGAAAGAAGATATGTGTATGGGAAGCTCTCAAACCATCAAAGTTCAGAAGAAAAGCAAAATCCCTGCCAACTTAATTCTAACAGGAGCACCAGGATATACTAGAATCCCACAAAATACGGATAATAAGATTAGTTTATGCCGTAAGGAATTCAATTCGGTTGATATGCTACTCGCAGGAGATGGAACAAAAGAATTATTTAAAAACGGACAACTTGTGCCACCAACCAAACTTGGCTATGGCGGATTACCCACCCCTTTCTTTTTTATTGAGTTTGCTAACAGTGGTTATAATGCCATTAAAGAATCTGGCTTATACAAACTTCGAGTGACACAAGGTAATTGTGTCGCTGAAGACAGTATTAACATTACCTACGAAGATAAGAAAGATATCAATGTTCAAGCTATTTCTTTATTCTCGAAAGATTGTAAAGCGAACAACAGTATGTTATATGCCCAATCAGCCAACCCTCTTTATTGCAAATGGTATAAAGATAATAAGCTAGTTGCCAATTCAAACTTTATGATTGCTACTGAAGCTGGAGACTATCAGCTTGTATATAACAACGCAAGTGAATGTACAGGTACTTCAAAAATAGTAACATATTCTCCTACCGTTAAACCTCCTTATCTTTCTATCGACGCTACGGCAAAATCAAAAAAAATAACTCTTTGTAAAGGTACTTATTACCAAAAATTAGTAGAACCATTTGTAAGTGGTGCAACATGGAAAAAAGATGGACAAACTTTTGTATTACCCCCCTATCTACCTACCAATTATTTAGAAACAGAGCAGCCTGGCAAATATTGGATTGAATACAAAATTGATAACTGTATTTATACCTCAGATACCCTAACAATTGACGTAATAGATTTACCACAAGTAACTGTAATCGATTCTTGTATGGAAGGTAATACGAGCAAGATATATGCGAAGGGAACAGGAAATGCATATCAATGGTATAAAGATGATTTCCCTATCAGCAATGCCACAAACAACACGTTTATTCCCACAGAAAAGGGAGCATACTACGTCATTACAGAAAAAAATGGGTGTTTCAGAAATAGTCAAACAATACAGGTGACTCCATTTTCTATTAGCCCAACGTATGTGAATATTTGCAGAGGAGACTCTTTAAAAATCAACGCTAATGGTAGTAATCTAACAAAGTATGTATGGACTAGCCCAGATGGGAAAACGTACTTACAACAAAATTTAAAAATAGCAAAAGCCAAGTTTTCTGGAAATTATCAAGTTGTTGCAACTACAAACAACGGTTGTACCTACACAGCTCAATCCTCTGTAAAAATAAATGACAACCCGAGCTTTAATATTAACACCAGTATAATAGCATGCGAATCATCTGATTTTCAGTTAAATGCAATTACACCTAAATTATTAACTGATACCACTAGCAATCCCTTCAGAGTGGATTGGCAATCAACTAC
>JALRIJ010000117.1:6794-9523 GCA_023255485.1 Flectobacillus sp. | reverse complement strand
ATGCAAAAACAGCAAAAAAGATGGCTCAGGATAACGGAGTGGCATTAAATTGCTCTCTTATTTTACCACAAGACCATCATTTGCCTTTCTATCCAGAAAAAGCAAAATCATTGCTGTTAAATGCCCTCAATGTCTTAGACGAATTAGAAGTGAAGCTGTTGGCAGGCGTTTTATATACAGGCATTGGTGTGTTTACAAAAGCTCCAAGAACACAAGCAGAAACGAACTTAATCGTGGATGTAATCGGAGAAGTAGCCACCGTAGCCAAAACCAAAGGAATTTCCTTAGCACTAGAGCCTATCAACCGATATGAAACCTATTTACTAACTTCTGTTGCGGAAGTAGTGGATATTGTTTCTGAAATTGGGTTGGATAATGTTGGTGTTCAGATAGATACCTTTCATGCCAATATCGAAGAGTCGAATATGAGTACGCCCGTGTTGCAAGCAGGAAGTTTGTTGAAACACGTACACGCAGCGGCAAGCGATAGAGGGATTTTAGGAAAAGATAATATTGATTGGGATGGATTCTTCAAGGCACTAGCAGCCGTTGATTATCAAGGCTCGCTGGTGCTTGAGTCGTTTTCATCAGAAGTGCAAGAGTTAGTAGGCCCTACGTCTTTATGGCGAAAGTCGGCTTACTCTTGTGACGATTTGGCGGTTCAATCGCTCCAATTTATGAAGGAGATGGCAGTCAAAGCGGGGTTATAGAATTACTTAGTACACTTAATAATTTATGAGTTAACGCTGGCTTCTGGTAAGTCAGCGTTATTTTTTTTGATAAAATACCAAGCATATCGCACGATGATAACGAAGCAAATGAGTGGTAAACTAAATGCCTTCTGAATCGAAGAGAGTTCTGCAAGTTGGTTCATGATTACGGCCAAGAAAACCCCTCCAATCATTCCCATTACAATTAATCCTCCCGCCAATTTACTGTTTTCTTTGAAATCGCTAACGCCCAATACAAAAATACCAGGGAACATCGCTGCCATAAAAAAGCTAGTAGCTAATAGGGCATTCAATCCAATTTCGTTGTCAAAACAAATGGCAATTCCGCACAGGATAACGTTGATAAAAGCAGATACCAACAAGATTTTTTCGATAGCAAGGTATTTCGATACAATACTACTCACGAAGCGTCCCAAGGTAAATAATACCAAAGCATTAATTAAGTAGGCTTTTGAGCCTAATAAATCGCTTGTATTGGGTGAATGTTGGGCAAAATAGGTCCAGATTCCGACCTGAGCTCCCATGTAAAAAAACTGAGCGATGATGGATTTTCTTAATGGAATATTGGTCAACATCGTGGCAAGATTAGGAAGATGTTTGTTTTTACCTCTTTCTTCCTTAACCGTTGGGAATTTTCCTAAAAACATCAGCAATGCCCAAATAACGACGATGATACCAACAATGATATAGGGGAGTAGAATATCTTGAAGGTATAATCGTGAAAAATCATCTACATTGGCGATTTGTAGGTTGTCGATTCCTGTTGGAATAATAGACAATTCATTTGTAATCAGTAAAATAGCAATGAATCCAATGGGGTTGAAAGACTGCGTGAAGAGCAATCTAAAGCTGGCGGTTTCGCTTGTTCCTAAAGCAATAATGTACGAATTAGCGGCTGTTTCCAGAAAAGCCAATCCACTGGCAATGATAAAGACAACTACCAAAAAGAAACTATATTCTTGAATATCTGCCGCTGGGTAGAACAGAAATGCACCCACTCCAGACAGTAACAAACCCAAAATAATACCCGCCTTAAAACTATAACGTTGCATCAAATAGGCTGCTGGTAAGGCCATCGAGAAATAGCCAAAGTAAAAAAATGCCTGTACAAAGCTTGTCTGAAAATTAGACAGGCTAAATACTTGTTGACACTGGCTCATCAATAAATAATTAAGTCCACTCGCACACCCCCAGAGCAAAAATAAACCTGTGAGTAAAATCTGTGGAATTAACTTAAATTGACTCGAACTAATTAAAGAGGGTATATTTTTATCCATATTTGCTAATTGCTGAAGCCTAATAACTTAAACCTCCGTTTGCGTGGGCATATTATTTCGATATTCGGTTGGGGTAATCTGAAACTTCGATTTGAAGGAAGATGCAAAATATCCCTGTGAGGTAAAACCTACTTTCAAGGCAATGTCTTGAATGGGTTCATTCGTCTGGCGAAGTAAATAGCGTGCTTTTTTCAGACGGACATCTTGTAAATAGTCGTTCACACTGCAATTCAATAAGGCTTTCACCTTGCGATAGAGTTGCACCCTGGAAACGCCCATTTCTTTACACATATCATTTACTTGAAAATCACTGCGATGAAAATTGCTTTCCATCATCGCCACAAAATCATTGACAAATTTCTTGTCCAATTTGTTTTCACTAGCATCATAAACAACTTTATCAATTTCGCTGATGTAACGTTCTCGTAAAATTTGCCTATTTCTCAAAAGTGTTTTGATACGTTCTCGTAACAAAGCCATATTGAAAGGCTTACAGAAATACGCATCTGCTCCCATTTGTGTACCTTCAATTTGCTTTTCTATCGACGACAAGGCGGTCAATAAAATAATAGGAATGTGCGAAGTTCTAAAATCGGACTTTAGTTTTTGGGTAATATCAAAGCCATCTTTCCCTGGTAACATCACATCGCACAGAATCAAATCGGGCACTAACTCAGAAGCCTTACTCAATCCTAAATTACCATTAATTTCTTCCAATACT
>JALRIJ010000117.1:0-6784 GCA_023255485.1 Flectobacillus sp. | reverse complement strand
CATAGTCTTCCTCCAATCTCGAACGCAAAAAGGTACGTACTTCTGCATTGTCCTCAATGATTAAGAGCGTAAATTTCTTGTCATTCGAGATTTCTTCTATTTTTTTGGTAGGAACAATTTCGTGTACCATTTCTTCGCTCACAAAAAAATGTTCTGCCTGCGTATGTGCTAATTGTTGGGGTGTTAAATGCTCGTTTCCATAAGGTAAGGAAACCTCAAAACGAGTACCTTTCCATTTTTCACTTTGAACGTTGATGTCTCCATTATGCAAGAGAATCAACTCTTTTGAGAGGGCTAATCCCAAGCCACTGCCCACATCATTAAAATTATCTACCTGAAAAAAGCGGTCGAAAATACGGTCTAAGTCAATCGTATTCATGCCTCTTCCGTTATCTTCTACAATAATACGAACGCAGTTGTCAATGGCTTCGCTGATAATGCGGATGCTTATTTTTCCACCATCAGGCGTGAATTTAAAGGCATTGGATAGGAGGTTGAAAATAACCTTATCTAGTTTGTCCACATCAAACCAGCTATTCACGGAAGGTACATTGCTCGAAAACTCAAATTGAATGTTTCTGCTTTGAGCAAGGCGTTCAAACGATTTAGAAAGGCTCGTTACAAAACTTACTAAGTCGTTTTGAGTAGCTCTCAATTCCATGCTACCACTTTCAATTTTTCGGAAATCCAATAATTGATTGACCAGACGCAACAGACGATTCGCATTGGTTTGAATGAGAGCCAAGTCATTACGAAGTTCTTTACTAACCCCCGAACTTTTGGCAAGCCATTCTTCTGTAGGCCCCAAAATGAGGGTTAAAGGTGTTCTGAATTCATGCGAAATGTTCGTGAAAAACTTGAGCTTTGCCTGTGTCGCCTCTTCGGCTTTTTCAGCCATCGCTTGAATCTGGTTTCGCTGCTCCAGTATTTCATCGTTTTTATCCTGTAAATCGACATTGGCAATCTGTTTTTCTTGAAGAGAAAGTAGCGTCAATCCTCCCAAAATAATGACAATAACCAACGCTCCTAAAATAATATAAGTAATGGTTTTTTGCCTACGATGAATAGGGTCTAATGAAATGCTAGAGGGTGTGTTTTTTGAATGAGTATTCTTACGAATTGTTACCTCTTGGTGTTGGACAGATGCAGAGCCTTGTTCAGCCCTTAAAGGTACTGAAAAGAATGCCATTATGCCGACTATGAGGAAGTAATAAACGAATGATTTAACAGCTTCGAAACTATTTTTTTGATAAAAATGTGTGTCTAACAAGAGCGTATCTAATTTTTATACATAAAATATGATTATTCTTTCAAAAATACGGATATTTTTCGGTTTTTTAAGTGTAAAAACGCTCATCTTTTCGTAATTATGCCTTGTATTGTCTTTCTGAAAGAAAGGGTGTGCAACAAGAGAAAGGAGGTTTATGCCTAATAAAATGTAAAAACATTTGTCTAATCCGAATAAGTTGATTTGTCCATAAACCTCGTCTTTTGTGGGTATCTTTGCATTAAATTTTAAACAATTCTGTGTTGCATGTTTGCTAATATTCATTATCCTGAACGACTTTCTCCTGAACAGCTTGATGCTTACTTGGCAAAAGGCTGGTTTAGAATGGGGCAGTCGCTTTTTACAACCAATTTTTTACGATTCAATGAGCAGTTTTATAGTGCAATTTGGCTACGTATTGCCTTGGAAGGATTTGAGCTATCCAAAACACAGCAGAAACTAAAGAAGTTAAATGCTAAGTTTCAAGTGCGTATCAATCGTGCTTCTATCACTCCCGAAAAAGAAACACTCTTTGCTAAGTATCGAGCTTCTATTCGTTTTGATGCCTCTCCATCTTTGCCTTATTTATTGTATAACGATAGTTCCCGAGATATTTTCGATTCGTATGAGGTGTGTGTCTATGACGACCAAAAATTAATAGCCGCTGGGTATTTCGACTTGGGAAAAACTACCTCCATGGGGATTTCTTGCTTTTATGACCCCGATTACAAGAAGCATAGTCTCGGAAAATACTTGATGTTGCTTAAAATAGAGTATGCAAAACAGCAGGGACTTGCCTATTTTTACCCAGGTTATTTTGCTCCAGGCTATCCTTTATTTGACTATAAATTAGATTTGGCCAAATCGGGAGTGACGTATTTAGACTTGGTCACAAACGAATGGAAGGATATGCAAGAGTTTGAGGTAAGTAATACTCCGCTGAATCGTATGAGAGTAAATATGAATCAGTTAGCGGAGTTGTTAACAGCAGCAGGGGTTGAACATAGTATCTGGGATTATGGATATTACGACGCTAATCTGATTCCAGATTTGAATGGTTTAGGCGTGTTTGATTTTCCTGTATTTTTGTGCTGCTTTGAAATGCTAGACAACGTCATGAACCCATTGGTGATTTATGACCCACGAGATGAAAACTATCATTTAATTTTATGTCGGAGTTTATTTAGAGGAGATATACCTCCCAACAAAGAAACTCGTCAATATACCTCCAATTTATTAACAATTGCTAAACATTATATAGCAACATTTTCAGCAGAACGGCTTGTCGGAATTTTGGTAGCGTCTTACAAACAAAATCAAAAAAAAGGAATGGGCTTGGACGTGTAATAAAGCCCAAGATATAAGTATGTAATCCCAAAAATATTTCCTAACTTCAATGACTAATTAAGATTAAAACATATTCCTTTTCAAAGAAAAAGTAGTTCAATAGTTGTTTGGCTAAACAAGCCCTAATGGCTATCTAAGTAGTTTTATGAAAAATTTAGAAATGTTTTTGATTGTTAATGTCTTGTTAATTAGTGAGTTGTGTTTTAAGAGGCGTTGAATTAATAGAATAAATAATAATACCATTTTTATAAATATGAAAAAATATGCGTTACTCTCTGTAGGAGAACTATTGGTGGATTTTATCGGAACAGAGTTGTCTGATAGTATTCTTCAAGCAAGCCAATTTGAGAAATATCAAGGAGGAAGTCCAGCTAATATGGCGGCCAATATGGCTCGCCTAGGAAAAAATGTAGCTCTTGTTTCTGCGGTAGGAAAAGATAGTTTAGGCACTTTTTTGAAAGAAGAGGTTGCTAAAACAGGAATAGATATTACTTTTGTAGTAGATAACGAAGAACAGCCAACAAGTATCGTAGTTGTTTCTCGAACAAAGGGTACTCCAGACTTCATTGCGTATCGTACTGCGGATAGAATGATTTACCCAGAACACGTTCCAGATAGTCTATTGGCAGCGTCTGCAATTTTTCATACGACCTGCTTTGCGTTGAGTCAAGACCCTGCTCAAAGTACGCTAGTAGATGCTGCAAAACGTGCTAATAGCCTCGGATGTAGAGTGAGCCTTGATGCAAATTACGCTCCTCAAATTTGGCCAAATCGCCAGCAAGCTTGGGAAACCATTTCGGCTTACTGTTCTCATAATGCCTTAGTTAAATTGAGTGAAGATGACGCTGAACGCATCTACGGACGTGAAGTAACGGAAGAAGAAGTAATTCGTGATTTTCATGCAATGGGGGCAGATCTAATTTGCTTTACCAAAGGAGGAAAAGGTTCTACTATTTCGTATGAAAAAGGTACACAACAGATTGTAGTTGGCGTACAAGCCCTTGAGGTAGTTGATGCCACAGGAGCAGGAGATGCCTACTGGGCAGGCTTCCTGACTGCATGGACAGAAGGAGCAGACCCAGCAGTATGTGCTTCGGCTGGTGCTAACTTAGCCGCACTGAAATTAGTGACAAAAGGACCGTTACCTGCTCAAGTTGATAAGAATGTTCTGTATCAGCAAAAATAATTTTTAAACCCATGCAACCTTTTGGGGTTGTTTTCGGTCTAACAGAAAAGAGAACACTAACTAAGGTTTTCTTTTTACGAAAAATAAAGAATGAAACGCTTTTTGCCAATAATACTAGGACTAGTCTTTTTGATAGGAGCTTTAGGATCATGCGACAGAATTCAATCAGATGTTGTTCCTAATCCTATCGTGGACATTTCAGGCGAATTGTTAAGTAATCGTGTTTTTTACAGTGATCCGAAGAGTACAATCGCTTTTGACCTTAAAGACTTTCTGAAGGAAACGAAAGCTAATTCGTTAACAGTTGTCAGAAATGGGGAGTTAGGGAAGACCTTGATATTATCTCCTCAGAGTTTACTACTTTATCAGGCAGATTCTTCGGTGAATGTAGCAGATGACTATTTTGTGTTGAAAACTACCAATACAGAATCATCAAAAAGTCGACTAGATACGTTTAAAATTAAAATTAATACAGATATCAGTGCTTTGCCTTGCAATGCAGGAGCGATGCCAGATTTTTTTGAAATTAATAATATTGGTACAAGTAGCCAATCGTTTGTATTAGACGTGCTCAAAAACGACCGTTATTGTAATGCAATTTTGGACTCAACCTCTTTGCAGGTAGTATTCAAATCTGTTAGAGGTTCGTTGGATGTAAAAAACAATAGAATTGTTTATACACCTCCCGTTGGGTATGATGGCACGGATTTTTTCTTGTATAAAATATGTACGGCTGGAGCTAAACCCGTTTGTAGAATCGTTGGGGTACGCTTAGAGGTAGAAGGAAGTGGGAAAAAACCATGTGTCACCACTTTGTTGACGGATATTTGGGGAATGAATGCCACAGACACAACAGCTCAGTACATAGATGTTTTGAAAAATGATAAACTTTGTGACAATATAGACCGCACGAGTTTAAAAGTGAGTATAAAACCTAAATATGGAACGATAAAGGTAAATAGTAGCAACGTTATTGAATATAAGTTAATTCCAACGCTGTTGCCGAGCAACCAAAAGATAAACGAAGACGTATTTGCTTATACCGTTACAAACAAAGAAGGAGCTACTTCTCCTAATGTACCTGTTACGATTCGACTAAAAGAGTCTTCTTGCCAGCCCGATGTCAATAATGGCGTAATGGAGGTGAAAGAGTCAACGCTATTAGGAGGAGCAAGTGTAAGTATTCCGTATTACTTGAATATGACTGAATGTACCCGTGTTGGTTCGCTAAGTGTAACAAGGCAAGGACAATATGGAACAGTAAGCGTTGTAAATGGACAGCAATTGGTGTACAAGCTTAATAACGAATCAAAAGATAAAGGAAAAAATAGAGAAGATAATTTTATATATCAACTCAAAACCCTAGAAGGAAAAATATTTAGTGTTAACTTTAAGATTAGAATAACAAGTTAACAAGCTGAAAAAGAAATTATTACAAGTGGTTTGATGTAAAGGCTTTCCCAATTAGGGGAAGTCTTTCTTGTTCACTCCATCTAAAAATATAATTGCGATACGAATGCCCAACGAACAGGAGTTAGTAAGAGCCTGCCAACGTAACGACCGCAAAGCCCAAACAGCCTTTTATAATCTCTATAAAGGTAAGTTGATGGGTGTGTGCCGTAGGTATGCCCGTACTCGTGAAGAGTCGGAGGATATTTACCAAGAAGCATTCGTGAAAATCTTCAACAATATTCATACCCTTGAAAAAATAGAAGCGGTTGGTTCGTGGGTACGAAAAACCGTCGTCCATACTGCTATTAATTATTATCACGCTAATCTGAAATTTCAACAAAATACCGATTATGAGAATGTAATACTAAGTAATGATGATCATACGAACGTTTGGGCATCGCTATCTAATGAAGAACTACTCGCTGTAATCCGGCAGTTGCCAGACGGCTATCGGGTGGTTTTTAACTTATACGTCATCGATGGGTATTCGCATAATGAAATATCGGATATGCTAAATATTAGTGAAAGTACTTCCAAATCGCAGCTTTCTAGGGCGAAGGAACAACTAAGAAAACATCTTAAACAAATGGGAATTGTCAATTATGAACGCACTTAATAACGAACAAGACGATTCGATGGATGAGTTTTTTCGTGACCGATTCAGCGATTTTGAATCGGAAGCGGGAGATTTTCTCTGGAGTCGTATCGAACCCGAGCTTCCTGTGGCACCCGTCAGGCGGTTTGTTTATTGGCAAGTGGCTGCTGCTGCTATACTTGCTTTACTGATTGGAACATATTTTTTATCTTCTGATAGCATAACTACAACTATATTTTCTTCTAAAATAAGCGGATCGACTACCATTGCTACTGTTCCTATAAACAAATCTAGCAATCAAGTTGGAAAAAGTATATCAGCTCCTAATATTGCTAAAAAGCTGATAGCTACTCAGAAAGAAAGTGCTTTTAAGGATGATTTTCATGCCAAAAACCTAACGTATCATCCTGGTAGTCTTGGTGTTGCTGCGAAGAAAACGAAGGATAACCAGCATCAGAAGTCAACGAATCAACAAGTAATTCATAATGAAAGAGCGTATGATAAAATAGTTACTGAGAATAAGCAACAAATTATAGACAATACGTCAACACCTTTAGAAGAAAACGGCTCGCTTAGTCAAGAGTTGAACACGAATACGAATGCCACTGCCATTGAGCGTTCATTGACAAGCCTACAAAGCAAGCCTTATCAGTTATTGGTAAGTCATTTTGCGAAGACAAAAATTCGTTTTAAAGGCCCCAAACCTGCTATTTACTATAAGGTGAAACATCCTGCGGAGTTGTACGTCAGTGCCATGCCACTCGTTAATTACTATACAATCACTCCAAATGAAACGGATGATAATTATGTACATGGTGTAACGGTTAATGATGGAGGACGTGTGGGTATTTATGCACAAGGAGGCTTACGATTTACGTTATCTGAAAAAATAAAATTGCGTACAGGTTTATCGTTTAGTAGTTCTTCTCAGTTGATT
>JALRIJ010000116.1 GCA_023255485.1 Flectobacillus sp. | reverse complement strand
GCCATCATCGAGTTGGAAGAAGGAATCACGTTGTCAAAAATTTCTTTTTTACGAGCAATTAATTTTTCTGCTTTGTCATCAGTAAAGAAAAATAACTCATCGTTTTCATCCCAGAAATGTTGCCACACATACAAGGTCATCTTCTCAGCAAGATGTAACCACTGCTCGTCAAATGTTACCTGATACAAATGCGTGTAGGCTTCTATCACCGCAGCATAATCTTCTAAGAAACCCATAATTTTGGCTTCTCCGTTTTTGTAACTATGCCATAAAGTAGCCTCGTCTAGCAGATTATTCTGAATGAATTGAGCATTTTGTAAAGCCAAATCCAGAAAATCAGCTTCCCCAAAAACTCGATACGCATCCACCAAGCCTTTTAAAAGTAAGCCATTCCACGAACATAAAATTTTATCGTCTAACCCTGGACGTACACGAGTCCCTCGCCTCCCGTTTAATAAGGCTATCTCCTCTTTAAACTGCGAATTCAAGCCAAGCTGATTTCCATCTTTCCAAAGAATATTCACCCCATGCTCCCAGTTTCCTTTCATAGTCACTTGATAAGCTTCACAGAAAGCTGTCGCCTTTTCGCCCAAAATCTGTTGAATTTCGGCATAAGTCCACACATAATACTTCCCTTCTACCCCTTCCGAATCGGCATCTAAGGCTGAATAAAAACCTCCTTCTGGACTCAACATTTCTCGTTTCAACCAGCCAATCGTTTCATAGATAGTTTCCTTATAGACTTCAGATTTTGTCAAACAATAGGCTTCTGAGTACAAACTCAACAATTGCCCGTTATCATATAACATTTTTTCAAAATGCGGACAAAACCACTCGCCATCGACCGAATAACGGGCAAAACCTCCTCCCAATTGGTCATAAATCCCTCCTGCTGTGATAAAATCCAAGGTGATTTTTAAGGACTTTTCAGCTTCTTCTATCTGCGAAACGGAAGCATTGGTCGCTTTCAAATACTGCACATACCGTAATAAAAACAACCAAACAGAAGGCATTGGAAACTTCGGACTACGTTGAAAACCACCCCACTCTAAGTCGATTGACCCTGCCAACTTCTGGTACATAGTCGTCAAATCCTCTCCCGTAAATACTTGTGGTTCTGACAATAAGCTATATTTAACCGATTCATTTGAAAGCATATTCTCCGTAAACCCCTCCGCCGATTGCTGTAATTCGTCTTTGTGATTCACAAAACCATTGTTCACTGCCTTTAAGAGTTCCAACCAATTTCGTTGAGGGAAATACGTTCCTCCATAAAAAGGCTTTCCATCGGGCATCAAAAAGACATTCAGAGGCCAACCTCCCTGTACTCCCATTGCCTGCACGGCATCCATATAAATAGCATCCAAATCTGGACGTTCTTCACGGTCAATCTTAATGTTCACAAAATGCTCGTTCATTACCTCAGCCACATTCTCCTGCTCAAAACACTCCCGCTCCATCACATGACACCAGTGACAAGCCGAATAGCCAATACTCACCAAAATAGGCTTATTTTCTGCCTTCGCTTTCGCCAAAGCCTCCTCTCCCCACGGAAACCAATCCACAGGATTATGAGCATGTTGTAATAAATAAGGGGATGTTTCTTTTCCGAGACGATTCATATATTCCTAAATTAAATTCTAACACAAAGCTACACAAGGAATGGCAATTTGTGATGGCTTTTGTTTTTCATAAAAACTTAATTCTTTCGTAATCAAATTGTAAGTCTTGAAAATGTACCTTGCCATTTTGGGAATAAAAAAATAAATACTAAGTTTACCCACAACATTTAAACTAACAAGAACATGGAAATTTATCCTATCGAAATTTCAGAGTTGCAGTATGAAAATGCTCTTTATTGCGTAACTTCTGCTAATGATGTCTATCTCTTTTACCCTTCTAACGAAGATGACCTAGAAAACCCCGATGCTCAAGTGTGGTTGTATCAACAAGATGGAGCCTTAGAAGAACTAATGAACGAAGTCGGAGAAGAAAACTGCGGATATTTTGAGATGGAGCTAGCAGAAGAAATCCAAGATGCTTATTATTGTTCGGTAGGTCAACGAGTAAACCAACTTGATCTGGACGGATTAAGAAATGGAAAAGTTATTTGGTGGAATGCCATGTAAAATCGTTTATGTCCCCATAAAAAAGGAGCTAAGAAATCACTTAGCTCCTTTTTCTATTTTAACAAAAAAAATGCAAGCTACACAAAATCAAAGCACTAAATACAATATCTCCTTCTAGACAACCGTTTAAAGTTAACAAAAGTCAATACACATTCTAAAACTACTACTACGATGAATCCAGTTAAAGAGAGGTTATTTTTGTCCGATTTCGATCATATAAAAGCTCGTAATGAAACCATTTTATGGATAGGTAGCCCCCAATTTATCCCCTATTTATTCCGTGGATTCTGGACTTCGCTTTTTAGCATCGCATTCGCAGTACTCTGGATTGTGATGAGCAATACCCTCGCCAGCAGTGTAGAACGAAACGGACTCAACTGGAGTTATTTACAGTATTTTGGTTATCTCCCCTTAATACAAGTAGCGTATGGAATCCTACACAAGATCCTATCTTTTTCTAAGACTTGTTACGTTTATTCCACCGACGGCATTATGATGAGAACAGGTATCTTTGGCTCTCATTTTCTAGCCATCAGCTACGATAAACTAGCTGACATTCAAGTAGAAGCCAGTATCCTTGAACGCCTTTTCAACACAGGAACAATCCGTTTTCATAGTGGCAAAATAAACGACGATGAAGGACATCTCACCAAACTATACGACGATTGGACTGCTCTAGAAAACCCTTATGAAGTATTCAAACAGATTAAACAATTAGCTTTTGAAGGGAAAAAGCCTTTAACCCAATAAATTCAACGAGGGGATTGGATGGGTGGAAATAAATAGCTAGTTTTAAGAACCAACTTACAACTATTACAACTAGTTCACATATATGCGATACAACCACCATAAACTATAGAAAATCACAGTAAATGACGGTTATATACTCGTTGATCACAAGCATAGGATAAAACACCATAAAATGACAATAGACAAAAAATTTTATATCATAGAGGGACTCGGAAGTATAAATTCAGATAAAAATATGAAATCTGCAATTAGAGTTGCTGCAATTCCAGATAACTTTCCTTTTCTACCTTCAAACATTGTTGGTCATTGTTCCCTCCGACATTTAAGACAATATGATGCTAAGTGGAAACAATTAAAATCACGTTTAAGTAAGACTGCTGACAAAATTTGTCAAGAAGAATATATATTTGACTTCCATGACTTCGTATTAACTCCAAACAACGAAAAGTTTAATCAATATTCGTATGACTTATTGCAACATTCTATTCATGGGAAATATGGCAATGATTTTCAAGGATTACATTTATTGACAAAACACAACAAAGACATAATTGGGATAGAAGAGACTAAAACAGAAGATGAGAACGGTGTTTGGGAAGCAAGAGTGAAGGTGTTTAACAAACGAAGAAATAAAACTTATGAAAAACTTTCTACCTTTTTTCCTAAAAGTTGGACACCTTCCCACTTTATGTTTGAAACATTTTATGCAATTGAAAAAATAAAAATAGAACCAACAATTACGGAATATATATCTTCTACGCTTTCTGGTATACCAGTCGTAGTAGTAATTAAAGAGAATCGTGCAAAGACGATTTACCCAACAATATACGCCAGCACCCAATAACCAAGCACCCATTGTGGCTGAAAGCCAGCCATGAAAGTTTAGTGGGCTTGACCTGAACGAATGACTAGCTTGGCGGTCGGCTTTGTTGATTTCAAAGCGTCACTTATACCTACCCTCTTTTCAGTTTGAAACAGAAGAAAAAATCTCCCAAAAGTACGGTTAGATATTGAAAATAATTATATAATTAAAACAAGAGAAGTTCAAATTATGAATACCACATTCAACTATGAAATATACTTTGACAAAGAGTTGACGGACGAAGAAGCAGCTTTATTTTGTAGCTTAATGGACGAAGCAACAACCAATCCGAAATTATTGATTTGGCAAGCAATCGGTAAAGATTTTGTGAAAGGATTTGTTGAGTTTTGTTTTACTGGTATGAGTAAAGAGGAATCGATAAAATATTTCATTGAACAAATTAATAAACTGGACTACAAATTTGAAATAAAAAACTGTGGTTAGTTTACCTCCTTCGCCATATATGAATTTGCTACCCCAAAAGGTCAATATACTGATAATCGCATTACTTTTTCAAAATTGTAAAAGCCCCAATGATAAGGTTTATGTGAACTTTGAGAAATCATTGAATGATGCTATTGAGATAAATAATGCAGAAAAGTTTGACTATGTATATGACAACTTGAGACCACAAACAGCTTATTTTGTAGGTTCAAAACTTAAATTTCTGACATTGGAAACTAGTGGTGAATCCTGTGATGGCAAAAGCTTGTACCTATTTAACCTGCATAATGATTCGCTGGACTTGATGATTGAACAAGTCGTGTGTTATGAAAATGCGGATAGAGGACACAAAACTACGGATACTATTTACGTAACAAATATCAAATAGCGTCACCAAGTAACCGTTACTAGGAATTAGGTAACTAAGCCTATAAAATTTAAACTAATAAGCTCAATATAACAACATTAACCCCTAAATCTTATCATTTTCATGCCAACGTAGTTTGTAGCTCACATGTGTTTTCTACTTTTTGATTTTATGTTTCGTCTTCTTTAAAATAGTTTGTAATTTGGTAAGAGATAAAACCTATGAAGCGATTACATGGTTTATACAAACCTGAGCTCATGGTATACGATTACACTGTTTAACAAAAATTATAAAATGAATCGACTTCTCACCATCCTTTTCTTTACAGCTGTTTGGACTGGCACTTTGGGACAAACCAGCAACAACAAAATAAAGATTATTTTGTTAGGAACATTTCATTTCAATCAAAGTCTCGACAGTACAAGTAAATTACATTCCAATTTATTTTCGGTCAAAAGACAACAAGAACTCACGGAGATTATAGACAAACTCGTAAAGCAAAAACCTGACAAAATATTCTTAGAGTTTTCGCCCAAAGATCAAAAATACTATGATGATATTTACAATGACTATGTGAACGGAAAAGAGCCTGAACGACTAAGAACAAAAGCGAATGAGATTTTTCAATTAGGAATGAAGACGGCTAAAAGAGCTGGACTTAAAAACGTTATTGGCATAAATTACCAACCACAGGAGCTAGCAGAAAAAGGGTATAAACCCTTGAATATTGCTGACAAAGCATTACAAGACTTGTACATCGCTATTGGTAATTTTGAAGATTCTACCAAAAGTAATGCACAATTCTATGACTTAGCATTTCCTCAGCGACAACCCAAACAAGATTCACTTTTGCAAAAGACAACGCTCACAGATTTTATTTTACAACTCAATGATAGCAAAAGGCAACAGTTTGAAGAATATAATAACTGGAATTATTTTTACAGTATCGGCAAAGACAATATGAATGCGACAGACTATGTAGGGACATTTTGGTATGGTGCAAATGTTAGAAATTATAATAATGTCCTTCGTCAAGTTGATATCGAAAAAGATAAATGCTATTTGATTATTTATGGTTCATCCCATATTTCTTTCCTGAAATATTTATTTACAATGAATCCGTATTTTGAAGTCTTAGATTTGAATAAAGTACTCAAATAGCCAATCAAAAAACGAATAACCTACAGTAGCTATTAGCTTCATTGTAAAAAGATACTCGGTCAAATATGGTAATCGTCTGACGTAGAACACCTCTTTTTTGACGGTATTACACCTTATTTATTTCATACCTTAGTAGTACATTTGGATAGTAAAAACGAATCAAGGTAATCATACAATCATGGCACTTATCAATCCTCACATTAACTTCAACGGGAATGCCGAAGAAGCATTTACGTTTTACAAATCGGTATTTGGCGGAGAGTTCGCCAAAGTGATGCGTTTCAAAGACTTTGCAAGTGCTGAATTTCCAGTCTCAGAAAGTGAAGCCAATAAAATAATGCACATTGCCTTACCTATTGGTAAAAACGTTTTAATGGCCAATGACGTACCTGAAATAATGGGCAAAACCAATGAAAATGAACACCGAAGTAAAATTGTAATCAGTGCAGAAAGCAAAGAAGAAGCCAACAAATTATTTAACGGACTTTCAGCGGGTGGACAAATTGAAATGCCAATTGCTGACAGTCCTTGGGGTTCATACTTTGGAATGTTTAGAGATAAATATGGCATTGAATGGATGGTTGACTTTGACCCAACCTATAAAGGACAAGTATAATCAGACAACCTAACGAACGTAAATTACCACGCCTTAGGCGTGGCAAAAATCATTATCAATCCTGATATAGCATGGAAGTTATTTTCTAAAGGTATAAAAACTGAGCAAGTAATTGACCAAATAGAGGTCTTTGGAGATAAGGCTTTAGGAGAAACAGCTTTACAAATGGTATCAGTAATGGCGTGACCGAAAAACAGCAGGGAATAATTCATCCTTCGATTTGAAGATTTTTGAAGAGCAGGTTTTTACCTGCTTTTTTTGTTTTGTAGGGTTTATAAATAATCGTTTCATCTACTCAAAAACGACATATTAATACCAAACCAAGGGCTCGGTAATCTTCCAATATTTACCCATTTTTCCAGCTTTGATAAAAACTATTATTCAATTTTTAGTCTTAAATTAGGATTTTGAAAGGAAGTATTTAATCCAGATGTCCATATTATTAAGAAGTACCATGATTTTACGAAAAGCCGATTTCTCAGAAATTCCCGTCATCTGGACGATTTTGCAACAAGCCATCGAACAAAGAAAACAAGATGGTAGTGAACAATGGCAAAATGGATACCCTAACGAACAAACAATTCATGAAGATATACGTCTCGGCAATGGCTATGTACTTGTTGAAAACGATGAAGTGATTGCGTATGCTGCCATTATTTTTGGTATGGACCCCGCTTATTTAGAGATTCAAGGACAATGGATTACGAACGATGCCTGTGTGGTAGTACATCGTGTGGCAACTTCTAACGCCGTAAAAGGTAGAGGTATTGCTACACGCTTATTCAAAATGATAGAAGAATTGTGTGTGTCACAACAGGTCTTTAGTATCAAAGTGGATACGAATTTTGACAATGTTCCCATGTTAAAAATACTGGATAGACTAGGTTATCGCTATTGTGGAGAAGTATTTTTCAGTGGTGCAGCACGACGAGCTTATGAGAAGGTGTTCATATAAATGCCTCAATTCCAGAAAAAGAACCTACCTTTAGTCAAAAAAGCCCACATCATGCAAGAACAAAATTTTAAAAACCATTCCAAGATTGTCGTAAGTTTTCATTTGGTAAACTTCCTCCCAATTCTTGCTTCGCTGATTTTATCGGTTGGCCTATTGATAACCGAAGGAATTACTTTAATAAGCTGCTTTGCCGTATGCGTAGCACTTAGCTTGGGATTATTATTTTATCACGTAAGAACATTTGGACTAGGCAATCAAGATAGAATTATTAGAGCAGAGGAAAACTTTCGATGTTATCGTTTAACAGGAAAGGAATTAGACAGTCGCCTTACAAAAAGCCAAATCATTGCCTTACGCTTTGCCGTAGATAGCGAATACGTTGCGTTGATGGAAAAAACAATTACTCAGAATTTAGGTGTAAAAGAAATTAAAGAAAGCATCCAAGAATGGCGTGCTGATTATCATCGTATTTAACAGATTGGGGTGCGACCTAAACCGCACCCCAGTCAATATCTTAATGCAAAACCATTATTTTCTCCGAAAATACTTGCCCCTCCTCCTCATAATGAACGATATAACTCCCATTCGGCACGCTCAGGGCAATATTTGCATAAGTTAGTCCTGCATTCTGTTGTGTCCGATAGACTTCTTTCCCCATCATGTCAACCACTTGTAAAACGCCCGCAAGTACTTTCCCATTCAAACTGGTAAAGGTAAAATTACCATCGTTAGGGTTTGCCCAAACACCGTAATTAACCGTTAATTCTGGCAATGGAAACGAACACAAGAAGGTCTTTTTCCCTTGTAAAACGATTTTTTGCGACCAATTCCCATAAGAAACCACTAAATCTGTCGTTTGAGTATCCTCTGCAAATTCATTAATAGCCGCAATCAAAATCGAATTATCTTTAATAACAGCACGCCATAAAGGGCCATTTTCTTGAAAATTTGTATAGGCGGTTTTAGGAGAAAAAAGGCGATAGTTTCCTGTAAAAAAGTCCTTAAACTGCGACAACCGATACAAGGCATTCGTAAACGTTTCATAAGCAGCATAATTCACCTTGCTATCTTCTGTTCCATCCCACAGCCAAACCCCTTTTGCTCCTACAAAAAAAGGGAATATTGCTTGAGCTTCAATAATATTATCGTCCACAAAGACATCATAATTATAATCCGTAGAAGGCAAACAACGCTCATATTTTAGCCATTCAAACAAGACTAAATCCTTATTCGTTCTCGCTTTGTTAACTTCTATTTGAAATAATTGATAAGCAATATTAGCGTATTGTTTGCTACCTCTATTCTCATAACATAAATACGCAGAAGGAGTCAAAAAGGTATTTTGATTATAAAACGCCCCTCCTACTTGGTTAGTTAGCGTATCTTGCATGTAGTAATTCAGCACCAAATTACTGGTTTGCCATTCTTGCCAAGTATAATTAAGTGGATAAAAACTCCGCTTAATGGGGGCATCACTATAAGAAGCAATCTGTGTAGTAGCAGGAAATTCATTGGTTTTCAGATGAGTAATTGGCTCTGCATACAGTTTAGTCAAATCCTTTTTATAACGATTAATAAAATCTAAATCAGTTAAGGCTTTGTACTGATTCGGGACAAGAGCTTCATTTTTTAATAGTCGAATCGCTGCATCAGTCGGTAGCTCTCGTTCAATATCCACAACGAATAAATCAACATCCGGATTTTTTTTACTTACAGGGTTTGCAAACAGAGTTGACAAACCTTGCATATCATTTGTCCATTTTTGCTTGTACAAGGCTAAATCATTCCCCCATGGGCTCTCTATTTCGTACCATGGTTGTCCTGCAATACTTGCCACCCCATACCAAATTAACGCTCTTTTGTCTCTTGCCAATTGGCTATCGTATTGGGTAAAAGTCGCCAAATGACTAAATCCGTGCTTTAAAGGACTTTGCAGAGAATCGCCTAATCTTGGGCCATTATAAATTAGTTTAAAAGGAAGCGAAAAGGTAGGAAACTGCTCCCAATTAATTTTACCCTTCGTAGTCGTTTTCACATAGCTAGGAGCAACACAGTCAGTCTGTGCCAAAACACTCAGCGAAAACCCGCCAAACACAAGGCATACATGAACAACGCACAAAAAAATACTTGCTTTAAAAAAACGCATCATTTGGAGATAGATAAAATAACGATAAAATCGGTTATTAGGCAGAATTAAGATTCAGGTTCTAAGTTACGGCATCAAGACTTCAAAAGAAAATCTTTACCTTTGTAATTAAACAAACTATTCCTGCAAGATGACACGTAAGAGCTTTCTATTACTAGCAACCATTTTACTTTTTTCATGGGCATGTAAAAAAG
>JALRIJ010000115.1 GCA_023255485.1 Flectobacillus sp. | reverse complement strand
AAGCCCTTTCGGCCCATTTGTGGATAAAAATGGCACAGCACTTACTGCTGGAGGTGGAACAACCGTCTTAGCCACACAAGGGAAATACATTGGCCCAGGTCATATCTCTCGTATCACAGGTACACAACAAGGTTCTGTACATTATTATGACGGAACGGATTCTGGAAATCCAAAACTTGAAATTGTCAACTTTACTTGGACAAGTGGTTGGCCAACTATTTCATACTAAGCAAATGATGCTAATTTTTTCTAACATACTTACTTCTAAAATTCCTAGCAGATTTTTGCTAGGAATTTTCTTCCTTATCTCATTGGTTGCTTGTAAAAAACAAGCATCTGAAACGGCTTTGAGTTTCACCGCTATTCCCTCTTCCGAAAGTCATATCACCTTTAATAACCAAATTACAGAAAGTGATTCGGTGAATTTTTATACCAACGAATATATGTACATCGGCTCTGGTGTGGGCGTTGGCGACTTCAATAACGACGGCTTTCAAGATGTCTTTTTTGCAGGAAGTCAGGTCGATTCTAAATTATACCTTAACAAAGGTACAGGCTTTGCCTTTGATGACATTAGCGAAAAAGCAGGCATCGGGCATACCACTTGGTGTACGGGTGTAAGCATCGTCGATATTAACGAAGACGGAAAACAAGATATTTACGTCTGTGTTTCGCATGAAAAAACTGCCGAAAAACGTAAAAATCACCTCTATATTAACCAAGGAAATAACACAGAAGGGATTCCTACTTTTAAAGAACAAGCTAACGAATATGGTTTAGCGGATACGAGCTACTCCACCCAAGCCACTTTCTTCGACTATGACAAAGATGGTGATTTGGATATGTATCTACTTAATCATCAACTATTTAATCCACAACCCAACAAACTTGTTCCAAGAGATTCTTCGGGTAATTCCCCCGCAGCAGATAGACTATATCGTAATGAAGGAATAAATCCTACGCTCAAGCACCCAACCTTTACCGATGTCTCTAAAGAAGCGGGTATTCTGGAAGATGGCTATGGCTTAGGAATGGTTATTTCGGATGTGAACAATGACAATTATCCCGATATTTATGTAGCAAATGACTACTTGAGTAACGATAATTTGTGGATAAATCAACAAAATGGTACGTTCAAAAATGGGATTGCCAAAGCTTTGAAACACCAAAGTTATAACAGCATGGGCGTAGATGCCGCTGATATTAACAACGATTTACTTCCTGATTTTGCGGTGTTAGATATGGCTCCGAATACCAACGAACGCAAAAAAATGATGGCAATGGGTTTTAGTCCCGAAAAGTTTGATATTCAACAACAATTAGGCTATCAGCCTGAATATTCTCGTAATATGTTGCAAGTGCATCAAGGTTTTCGTAAAAATGGAGAGCCTGTTTTTTCTGAATTGGGTCACTTAGCAGGTATTGCCGAAACCGATTGGAGTTGGAGTGTCTTGATTGCGGACTTTGATAACGATGCGTGGAAAGATATTCATATTACTAACGGACTTGCTAAAGATTTAACCAATAACGATTTCTTGGCCTTTACCCACGAAGCTCAACAAGCATCTTATGGCTTTGGGGGGGGAAGTAACAGCCAAAATACTTTTGATACCAAACGTATTCAAGAATTAAGAAAACGATTAGATGAATTTGGGGCGGTCAAACGCCCGAACTTTTTCTTTTTGAACCAACATAATACCACCTTCAGCGACGTGTCGGAAGCAATTGGTTTGGCAGCACCTTCTGTCTCGCACGGAGCTGTATATGCGGATTTGGATAACGATGGTGACCTCGATTTAGTGGTCAATAACATGAATCAAGAAGCCTTTCTCTATCGGAATGAAACACGAGAACAGGACAGTGATTCGACGCATAATTACCTAAAAATAAACCTTATAGGTACTAAGAGCAATCCAAACGGGATCGGAAGTAAAGTACGTGTTTTTGCCAATGGACAAGCTCAATGTTTGGAACAATATCCTGTTCGTGGTTATACCTCCTCGGTAGATAATCGCTTGCATTTAGGTTTAGGAAGTGCTAAAACAATTGATTCGCTAATTGTTCTTTGGCCAAATGATAAGGTTCAGGTACTTCGTAACATTAAAGCGAATCAACAAATTGAACTGAATATCAACAACACCAAAGAGTACCACACGGTAGCACAGAAAGAAACAACACTTTTTGAAGAAGAAAGCACTCCCTCGCTTTTTAGACACCAAGAAATGCCCTTCTTTGACTATTATGTGCGTCGTTTACAACCGCAAAAATATTCGCAATTGGGACCTTGTTTGGCGGTGGCAGATGTCAATGCTGACGGACTGGAGGATTTTTTTGTGGGTGGTGCTGCCCGTCAATCGGGGCAAATTTTCTTGCAACAAGCTTCGGGTAATTTTATCGGACATGAATTAAATTCCATCAACAAAATGGAAGAAGATTTAGCTGCAACTTTCTTGGATGTGGACAATGACCATGACCTAGACCTAATGCTTGTTGGCGGAAGTACCGAATTTGTAAGAGGGTTCCGCTTTCCTCCTCGCTTGTATTTGAACGATGGCAAAGGAAATTTCCAACTGAATGTCGCTGCGTTTGATGCAAGTTTGGATATTTTCTCTAGTACGATTAGCCCTGTCGATTACGATACAGATGGCGATTTAGATGTATTTATCGGGGGGCGTTTATCGAATGAAGGTTTTCCTGTTGCTCCTAAAAGTTATTTATTCCAAAATAATCAGGGGCGTTTTCAGGACGTAACCGACCGTGTATGCCCTAGTTTACGGGATGCGGGCATGATTACGGCTGCCGTTTGGACAGACATCAATCAAGACAAAAAACCTGATTTGATACTGGCTGGCGAGTGGATGCCAATCCGTTTTTTTAGCAATCTAGGAGGAAAACTACAGGAAACAACTGCCAATACAGGCTTAGAACATAATTCGGGAATGTGGCGTTCCTTAGCCCTTGCCGATATAGACCAAGATGGCGATATGGATTTAGTGGCGGGCAATGTGGGTTGGAATAACAAGTACCATGTTTCGCCAGAGCGTCCTTACTGGCTTTTTGCTAAAGACATGGATAAAAATGGCTCCAAAGAACTTATTCCTGCTTATACCATTCAAAATAGTCGTGGCGAATTCAAGCTTTATCCCGACTTAGACCGCAATCAATTTGCCGAACAAACACCCATGATTAAGAAGAAATACTTGGCTTATCAAGATTTTTCGGAAGCAACCATGGAGCAATTAATCGGTGATATTGGAAAAGAAGACCTGATTCAACTTTCCTGCGAAACGACCAGTACGGCTTGGTTTGAAAACAGAGGCAAGGGAGTATTTGCTGCACACATTCTTCCCATGCAGGCACAAATTGCCCCAGTTAATAGTATCCTAACAGGTGATTTCGACCACGATGGAAAACTTGACCTAATTATAGCAGGAAACGAATATCAAACAGAAGTTTCTACAGGACGAACCGACGCATCATTAGGCGTTTTCCTCAAAGGAAATGGAAAAGGAACATTTACCCCTTTAAGTATTCGTCAAACAGGACTAATCTTAGAAGGAGATGTAAAAAGTTTGGTCGTCCTCAAACAAGCAAAAGGTAAGCGTCAAGTCATTGCAGGTATCAACAACCAACAAATTAAACGCTTTACCCTACAATAGCACACAGATTATTTATATAATAATTTAGAAAAGTTATATCTTTTTGTTAATATTGTGTCATACTTACACAATTTATTAACTATTAAATCCGAGAAATACACGCTAAAACGTGAATAAGCTCACTCTCAGAATGATACAAAAGAAAACAAACCTTCTCTTCTTACTTCTCCTAATGGGGAGTAACCTATTTGGACAGCAAATCAGCAGTCCTAATAAAAAGATAACCGTACAATTTTCGATAAAAGATAAAAAAGCTAGTTATCGTATTCAGTTAGATAATAAAGAAGTTCTAGGAAGTTCAGCCTTAGGCGTAGTACGAGAAGATGGTGATTTTTCTCAAAACCTTTCATTCGTCAAAGCCGACAAACCTGTTTTAGTCAAAGATAGCTACGAGTCCTTAAACGCTAAAAAAAGTCATATTGAGTATGTAGCCAACCGTCAAGTAATTCACCTTGCCAACCAACAAGGTAAAAAGATGGACATCATTTTTCAGGTATCAAACGATGGAGTTGCCTTTCGCTACTACTTTCCAGAAACCTCTGCTGACATCAAAAAAATTGGGGAAGAAAAAACGACTTTCAAACTCCCTACCAATACCAAAGCATGGCTTCAACCAATGAGTGACGCTCAAACAGGTTGGGAACACTGTCATCCTTCGTATGAAGAATTTTACGAAAAAGATATTCTTGCAGGCATTACCTCGCCTATCAAAGCGGGTTGGGTATATCCTGCTCTTTTCAAAACACCAAATGCTTGGGTTTTATTAACTGAAACAGGCTTAGACGGTTCGTATTGTGCCACTCGTTTGAAGGCAGAATCACCAAATAACGAATATCAAATTGGTTTTCCACAAAGTCCAGAAGTATTTACGGGTGGAGTTTTAAATCCACAATCTCGTTTACCGTGGTATTCTCCTTGGCGTATCATCACGATTGGTTCACTAAAAACCATCATGGAATCGACCCTTGGAACAGATTTGGCAAATCCTGCCATCAAAGTCGATACGAGTTTTATCAAACCGGGTATTGCTTCTTGGTCATGGATTTTGTTAAAAGACGAATCAGTAAATTATGAAACAACCCATCAATATATTGACCATGCGGCCGATATGCACTGGGACTATTGCTTGATTGATGCGGACTGGGATACTCGTATCGGCTATGAGCGTATCAAAGAACTTGCTGATTATGCTAAAACCAAGAATGTGAAGCTACTTGTTTGGTATAACTCAGCAGGAGCTTGGAACACCACGCCGTATCACCCTCGTAATTTACTTTTGACTTCAGAAGGACGAAAAGCAGAATTTAAACGTATTAAATCATTGGGCGTTTCTGGCGTGAAGATAGATTTCTTCGCAGGTGATGGGCAATCGATGATTCAATATTATTTAGACATTTTGAAAGATGCTGCCGAAGCTAAATTACTGGTGAACTTCCACGGAGCGACCTTACCAAGAGGCTGGGCAAGAACCTTCCCTCACTTAATGTCCGCAGAAGCAGTTAAAGGGTTTGAGATGGTAACCTTCGAACAAAAAGCAGCAGATGAACAACCTGCTCATTGTACTACCTTGCCATTTACTCGAAATATCTTCGACCCAATGGATTTTACGCCAACGACTCTATACAAAATTCCAAATATCAAACGTAGAACAAGCACAGGATTTGAATTGGCTCTTTCGGTAGTGTTCTTATCAGGAATTCAACACTTGGCAGAATCACCCGAAGGTATGACACACGTCCCTCCTTTTGCCAAAAGCTTCTTACAACAACTTCCAACGCACTGGGACGAAGTACGCTTTATCGACGGTTTCCCTGGTAAACTGGTTGTATTAGCAAGACGTACTGGCTCAAAATGGTATGTAACAGGTATCAATGGCGAAGGCATTTCCAAAGAGTTAACACTTGACTTATCGTTCTTGAAAAATAAAAAAGGACAATTAATTAGCGACAAAAACGCTCAGGATTTACAAGAATCAACGTTAAGTATTCCTACCAACGGTCAAGTCAAAATGACTTTATTGCCTAACGGTGGTTTTGTAGCTGTTTTTTAGCGAAAAACCCTGTCAGGGTTACAGACAAAGGTAAATCTCAAAACCCTGACAGCGGTCAACGACCCTGTCAGCGGTTGAGTTTAGAAATTCAAAACTGAATAAAAATCATTAAAAGAAACCATTTGTTCTTTACCACCCAGTCAGGGTAAGAACAACAAAACGTAACGCTAAAAACAAGAACCAATAATCAACTAAATCTTCAACGGTTTACGTATCTCATTACCATGAAAAAAGTACTCATTACGCTTGCTCTTTCGTTGACAAGTTTATGCTTTACGAACGCTCAAACAGGTGTTCAACGAGCAGGAAACCCCATCATAAAAGATAAATACACCGCTGACCCTGCCGCTTTGGTAGATAACGGAACGGTTTATCTGTACACAGGACACGACGAAGCTCCCGAACGAGAACAGCGTTATGTAATGCACAACTGGCTTTGTTATTCTTCTACCGACATGGTCAATTGGAAAGAGCATCCGAGTCCGTTGAATGTTAAAAACTTTGCATGGGCAAAAGACGATGCGTGGGCTTCGCAAGTCATCAAAAAAGGAAATAAATATTACTGGTACGTAGCGGTAGAACACGGAACAATCCACGGAAAAGCCATCGGTGTGGCGGTGTCAGATAGTCCAACAGGGCCTTTTGTTGATGCTCGTGGTTCAGCAATTATTACCAACGACATGACGACGGACACCAAAATTTCGTGGGATGACATTGACCCTTCGGTATTTATCGACGACGATGGACAGGCGTATCTTTTCTGGGGAAATACCATCTGTTATTATGCTAAATTAAAGGCTAACATGACCGAATTAGATGGCCCAATCATGAAAGTAAACTTACCAAGCAAATTTACCGAAGCTCCTTGGATACATAAGCGGAAAGGCTGGTATTACTTATCTTATTCGATTGAATTTCCCGAAAAAACGGTTTATGCCATGAGCAAAAACATCAATGGTCCTTGGGAGTTTAAAGGAACAATCAACGAAATCGCAGGAAATTGCAATACCAATCACCATGCTATCATCGAGTTTAAAGGCAAGTCCTATTTTGTATATCACAACGGAGCCTTATCACCCGATGCAGCAAGTTTTCACCGTTCAGTTTGTATTGACGACCTCAACTACAACAAAGACGGGTCTATTAAACGCATTGTTATGACCAGCGAAGGCGTTGAAAAACGATAATGTGTAATGGTTAATGCGTAATGATGAATGGATAATGATTAGCTAGTACTGTACGTGGGATTCTGAGAACGCTATTTTTTTAGATTCTAATTTCGTTTTGCTCATAAGATAAGTTAAGTTTTACGTCAACCTAATTTTAGGCAAGCACAACATTACGCATTAATCATTACACATTAACCACCACGCATTAATAAAATTAAAACGATTAATCCCAAACAATGAAACACGTAATTAAAACAATTGCCCTAGCCTTAGCAACGAGTCTGTTTGCTAATGCTCAGACTACGCCCATCAAGGTAAATGTGGCACAACCTGTATCCGAAATTCAGCCGACTATGTGGGGTGTTGTCTTTGAAGACATCAACATGGGAGCCGATGGCGGTATCTATGCGGAATTGATTAAAAACCGTTCTTTTGAATTTAACAAGCCGTTAATGGGTTGGAAAATCGAACGTAAAAAAGCCAAAGAAGGCGATGTATTAGTACAAAACAGATTAGGAAGTCAGAACTCTAACCCTCACTACATCACTGTAAATCTGGACAATACGCCCAAAGGTGATTTAGGCTTAACCAACGAAGGCTTCAAAGGTATCGGGGTAAAAAAAGGCTTACGCTATGATTTTTCTGTCTTGATGCGTAAACAGTCGGGGAATGTTGTTTTCCATATCGAATTATTAAATGCGAAGAATGAAGTGATTGGTTCGACTTCGTTAACTCCTGCAAATGTAGGCAACGAATGGACAAAGCAAGAAATCAGCTTCAATGCGACAGATACCGAGCAAAAAGGTAAATTCCGTATTTGGTTTGAAGGTACGGGTATTGTTGACTTAGATATGATTTCGCTTTTCCCATCGGATACATGGAAAGGACGTAAAGGTGGTATGCGTGCGGATATGATTCAATTATTGGCAGATATGAAACCAGGTTTTGTACGTTTCCCTGGTGGATGTATCGTAGAAGGTTTCGATTTGAATAACCGTTACCAATGGAAAAAAACCTTAGGGCCAATCGAAGACCGTCAATTAATTATCAACCGTTGGAACGTGGAGTTTGCTCACCGTCCAGCTCCTGACTATTTCCAAACATTTGGTCTTGGTTTCTTTGAATATTTCCAATTATGCGACGACATCGGTGCTGAACCCCTTCCTATCTTAAACTGTGGGATGGCTTGTCAGTTCAACACGGCAGAGGTTGTGCCTTTAGACCAATTACAACCTTATATCGACGATGCTCTTGATTTGATTGAATTTGCCAACGGTGATGTTTCGACAAAATGGGGTAAAGTACGTGCAGACATGGGACACCCTGCTCCTTTTAATTTGAAAATGATGGGTGTAGGTAACGAAAACTGGGGGCCTCAGTACGTAGAACGTTTGAAAATGTTCACGAAAGCTATTAAAGCAAAATATCCGAACTTTAAATTGGTTAATAGCTCAGGAACAGATCCAGACGGAGGACGCTTTGATTACTTAAATGGAGAGCTTCGTGCGATGAAAGCCGACTTTATTGACGAGCATTATTACAGAAGACCAGAATGGTTCTTACAAAATGCTGGTCGCTACGACTCGTATGACCGCAATGGTTCTAAAGTTTTTGCAGGAGAATATGCTGCTCAAAGTGATCATACAGTAAGTGTTGATAACCGTAATAACTGGATTTGTGCCTTGTCAGAAGCGGCATTCTTAACAGGTTTAGAACGTAATGCGGCCGTAGTAAACATGGCTTCGTATGCTCCGCTTTTTGCTCACGCAGAAGGATGGCAATGGACTCCAGACATGATTTGGGTAGATAACTTACGTTCTTATGGAACACCAAACTACTATGTTCAAAAATTATACTCATTGAACAAAGGAACAAACGTATTGTCGATGCTTCAAGACGGTAAACCTTTAATTGGACAAGATAGCCTATACGCTTCGGCAAGTTGGGACAAAGCAACCAACGAAATTATCTTGAAAATTGCTAACGTTTCTGACAAAGCTGTCACTCGTGACGTTGCTTTAGACGGTGCTAAAAAAGTGGAAGCTGTGGGTAAATTGTTCGTATTACAAAACAACAATCCAACGGCAGTAAACTCGTTTGAAAATGCAACGAATATCGCTCCTGTAGAAAGTACGATTGCGGTAAACGCTAAAGCGAAAAAAGTGAGTGTAGCACTTGCTCCAAAATCGTTTAACGTCATTCGTATCAAAACGGTTAAGTAATAATGTTGAATTTTGAATGTTAAATTTTGAATTTAATACACTAGTAATCAATCTATTGAAGAATTCACATTCATATTATCTTGCATGACTACTTATCAAATAGTTAAAAAATAAATGCTACAGGATAAAATCCGTAGTACCCCTCATAAGGCTTCGCTATCAGTGAAGCCTTATTTACTAAAACTTGTTCCCAAGATGAAACAATTACTGAGCCTCCTCCTCTGGCTGTACTTTTTTCAAGTATATGCACAACAGAAACAACTACTCACCCACGACCCTAGTACCATCGTAAAAGAAGGAACAACCTATCGTTATTTTGCCACAGGTATGGGTATTATGAGCGTTGCTTCCGAAGACTTAATTCATTGGAAAGTAGAAAAACCGATTTTTGAACTAGGTAAACATCCTGTATGGATAGACAGCACAGTAAAAGGATTTAAAGGACACTTTTGGGCTCCCGATTGTATCTGGATGAACGGACGCTATTATGTCTATTATTCTTGTTCAACTTTTGGCTCTGCGGTTTCTGCCATTGGCGTTGCC
>JALRIJ010000114.1 GCA_023255485.1 Flectobacillus sp. | reverse complement strand
GAAGGCTGACTACCGTGTCCAACGGAGGCTCAATTGAAAACCAAATACCAGAAATTTTATGAAAAACCACTTAATTTCTCTTAACGAACAGAAGCCTATGATGTCTTGAAACACCATAGGCTTCTGTTTTATCAGTAAATTAGCTTAGTCACTAATTATTAACCTCATAACTAATACCTAACAATACAAGCTCATTCCTTCATAAACTAGCCTCTAATTTGTCCGTCACCTTGCACAATCCATTTTTCGGTTACGAGTTTTTCGAGAGCGAAAGGACCACGAGCGTGTAGTTTTTGGGTAGAAATTCCGATTTCAGCACCTAGTCCAAACTGACCGCCATCGGTAAAGCGAGTAGAGGCATTTTGATACACCGCTGCGGCATCTACTTCAAACATAAACTGTTCTGCTAAGGCATTGTTTTCGGTAAGAATTGCTTCTGAGTGGCGAGACGAATACGCACTGATATGTGCTAAGGCTTCCTCTAAACCATCCACGATTTTAATCGAGCATTTATAATCTAAAAATTCTCTTCCGAAATCAGCTTCTACCGCTTTTTGTAAGTAAGGGTAATTAGCTTCTTGCAAAATTGGGTAAGCCGTTTCATCAGCAAATACTTCCACATTCCATTTGATAAAATCTTGCACTAACATAGGCAAGAACGAAGTCGCAACTGCTTTATCCACAATCACGGTATCTAAGGAATTACAAACCGATGGTCTGGTTACCTTTGCATTTACGACGATGGCTGCTGCCTTTTCAAGATTTGCTGTGCTTTCTACATACGTATGACACACACCAGCCCCCGTCTCTATCGTTGGAACGAGTGAGTTTTGGCGAACAAACTGAATCAAGGATTCCGACCCTCTTGGGATAATCAAATCGACATAACGCACTGCGGTTAACAGTTCCTTTACTAAGGCTCTGTCCGTAGGCAATAGCGTGATGCAATCTGTATTTACGCCAAATTCATGCAATACTTGATGGATTAGACTTACCAAATAGGTATTAGTATCAAAAGCATCTGAGCCACCACGCAATACAACGGCATTTCCCGAACGCAAGCACAAAGCCGTTACGTCCACCGTTACATTTGGTCTTGATTCAAAAATCACTCCAATAACACCCATTGGAACTGCTATCTTCTTGATTGACAAGCCATTTGCTAAGTGCTTTTCTAACAACAATTCGCCTGTGGGGTCGGGTAAGTTAGCAACGTCCTTCATACTTTCGGCTAAATCTTCAATGCGATTTTGCGTTAATAGAAGTCGGTCATACTTGGGGTCTTTTTTGTCCATACGATCCAAATCTTTTTGATTTTCGACCATAATCTGAGCAGCATTTTCCACCAATACCTCCGCCAAACGGAACAAAATTGCTTTTTTCTGTTCGTCCGTTAAGCGTCTTACCGCCGCCGAAGCAGCGTGTGTTCTCTGTAAAAGAGGCACAATTGTTGTTACTTCAATCGTTTCTAATTCCATTTTGTAATCAATTAGTCTATAAAAAAATAGCATTTGAACGTGAATTCAAATGCTATTCATTATGCAATTTAGCGTTAATTCCCTAAAAATCATAACCCAATGTCCAATAGCTGATAGGTGCTTTAATGGTTTTATCTTCGATACCCCAAGCTAAATCAAACTTGAAGAAATAGCCCAAAACAGTTGTTCTAGCACCAAAACCATATCCTATTAAGAACGGACTTTTGAAATCTGTAACAGTTACACGATACGCAGAACTTCCCGATGAAGTTGTTGCAGGTAATTCATAGGTATTAAAGCCATTTTTACGAGCAAAAGGGTTTGTCCCTGTCCAAGCTGTTCCAATATCGGTGAAGGCTGTTAACTGTAAATTCTTAAAGAAGTTATCGTGAACAGGGCCACTATACAAGTATTTTGCAATTGGTAAACGAGCTTCCAAATTCACGAGCACACTACTTGTTCCAGACATTTTATTGGCATTGAACCCTCGTAAAGGCGTTGCATAATCCAACAAAAATAAGTCCCCTTTACTTGAATTAACGGTATTGAATGGATTCGTTACGCTATTTCTTGATTCGTAGGTACAGTTTAACCAGTTATCCATTCCTCCCAGCACCGTTTGTTTAGCAGATTCTCCAAAAGAAGTTCCTCCAGACAAACGTCCTGCTAACGTAAACCCTTTACCAAAACGTTGATAATGACGTAAGTCGATATAAAACTTGCCGTATCCATCCTGTTTATTTGCCATTCCTAAATAGTTCTCTAAACGAGCTCTGAAACGAGTTCCTTCCAACTGGTTTAAGCCATAACTAATTGTGTTATCGAAAACAAACTCTAGTCCTGCTCCTGCATAATCAGCTACTTTATCAGGAATATTTAGTTCATACATATCCTGATAACGACTAAGTGTATAAGAAGTCGTAAAGGTTAAACGAGCATTTGTACTGAAAGGATACGAAGCCGAAAATGCCAAGCGGTTAAACTTATATTTTCGATTTGTTGAGTCTGTTTCCTCACCCGTCACACGGCGATCAAAACGCACTTTATAGTCAATTCGCTTTGCTAGATAGGCATATTCTGCCCAAAGGTCAAGGTTTTTAAGATTAGGAGTAATAAACATTCCCGTTTTGAGATGGTGGTTTTCTAACAAATCGTTCATGTTCAAAGAACCACGTAATCCAAGTCCTCGTTGAGGAAGAGGATCGACCACAAAATCGCTTTCTGTTCCGTTTACTACGAAAGGGTTGTTATAATCAATAGGACCTTTAATTTTAATATTTTCCTTTCTATTTTGTCTGCTTACTGATACCCTTTCCGTTTTTCCTTTCTTTTCTGTTTTCGTACTTACAGCACTGTTATTAGTGGTCGTAGCACTTGTTCCTTTCGTATTAGACGTTTCAAACTGATAGTTATCCGTATCAATTTCCCCTTTTTCGAGGTTAAGAACCGTTGGCTTAATCGACTCCGCTTCTACAGCTTTAGGTAAAGCAGAAGGAGTTGTCGTCTGAGCCACTGGCTTTTCAACTTCCTGATTAATACCAAA
Source organism: Flectobacillus sp. (assembly GCA_023255485.1). GTDB lineage: Bacteria > Bacteroidota > Bacteroidia > Cytophagales > Spirosomataceae > JALRIJ01. Next base: position 6,844 of record JALRIJ010000114.1, on the reverse strand, counting down.
CAATCGCACATTCCGTTGACTATAAATAGATTGGTTTTTACTACTCAAGTCTGGATTTGCCCAATAGGCTAGTACTTCTTTTCCATTTTCCAAGAACGAATAAACCAAGTTATTTTCCTTAGGTACATAATCAAAATCGTTCACATCCGTTCTAAACACTGTTACCTGATTAGGGCTGTTTTCTCCTGCAATCAAACGGTAAATATTTTTCACACCCTTTTCATCACTGATAAAATAAACCGTACCACCATCGGCTACCACAGGTTTACTAATCGTGCCGAGCGAATCAACCAAAATTTTCACTACATCTGATTTTTCTTTACCATCGTGTAGACACAGATTATATTGATTTGACAACTGCTTAAACGTTACTTTATCAACATTTAGCGAATCTCTTTTTCGGTTAGAAATAAACATTACTTTACCCGCATTTCCTACAAATTGAGGACTTAGGTCATCAAACAAATCATTCGTTAATTGTTTTACCCCGCCTCTGGCTACATCATAGAGGTACAAGTCATTTTGCCCTTTCTTCAAAGCACTTAAAGCCAAGCTTGTTCCGTTGTCATTAATGTCAAAATCGGTCACTTGTGTAAAACCTCCTAGTGCTTTACGAGCAGCATACTTGCCTGTTAAATCTTTATCCGAAACATCGGTATAAAGGTTCAACATGACCTTTCCATCCTCTTCATACACAACGGCTAATGTTCCCCCTTTCGTCCATGCCAATAAAGGAGTATGTTTATCGATAGACTGGTGTAAGGTTTTATGACCTGTTGTAAAAATCGTTGCTTTTTCCTTTGTTTTTAAATTTACTACGGTCACCGTTGCACGCCCCATTTCGTTTTGAGAGTAAGCCAACAAATTTCCATCTGCACTGATTTTGAACGTGTTGATTTTATCCAAACTATTCATTTCATTTTCATGAACGACGTAGGTTAATGTAGGAGCTTTATATTGGCTATTCAACAATATTAGACCATCCGAATAATACTCACGCCATTCTTTCAAGAAACGTGCATACGATAAACCAAGCGTACTTGCCATAGAAGTCTGTTCATTACGAATAATTCGAGTGAGATTCAATATATTTGATATATTGTCTTTTCCATAGCGTTCTACGACAAAATTCCAGATAGATTGCCCCATCAAAGTTGCTTCTTGCCCTTTGGTCAAATTAGGTCTCCGAATATACTTTTGCTGGATAGCATCATTCATATAGGCATCCATTTGAGTGGTCCATCCTTCAGCAATGTAAGCGGCAATACCACTCGTAAACCATTCAGGTACACTTAGTAAAAGAGAGTTCTGAAACGATTCCTTTAGACTTCCACCATACAACATATCATAGACAAAAACCTTCACCATCTCACGCACAATATCCTTTTTAAAATCAAGAGCATTGCCTGCATAAGCTAATTCAATACGAGCTTTTGCCAAATTTTCTTCATGTGCTTGACGGTCACTGCCCAAACTTAAACCGACATTACTTTGGTTTAAATCTTGTACAGAAGTATAAATAAAGAGTTTGGTTTTGGTAAAAGGAGAATAGCCAATAATATCCGTCACTCGGTCAAACTCCGTTTCTGCCAAATTAGCGGTAAGCGTAGCCGTTTCCTGACCACCATCATAGAAATAGATCTCAAAATTTTGCGTAGAGAGCACCTTCCATTCGAAAGAACGGTATTGAATACGGTTTTTCCCAAACGCTTCTTGCGTCGGAAAATGATTTTGAGCCTTTATAATTCCTGAAAACAGTATCAGAAATAGTAGTAATCCTTTTTTCATCTGATTATAATGTCAGTTGTTTTCTATGGTACTGATTGGGACGCATAGTCAGAACGCCTAAACAATTCCTTGAGGTAACAACGTTTTGAGATGGGCGTTTCATAAGAAAATATGTGTAGGTATTGCCCTCAAAGGCATAACCAGCAAAATAATCAAGGGTAATGATTCCTCTGTGAGGATGCTAAATTTAATCATTTCACTCCGTATAAAACGAAACATAACGATTAATATTGACCTCTGGATTAAGTTCTTTTTCGATAAGTAAGAAATCTGCCATTTCTTTTGCAAAATAAGGAGCTAATGACACCCCTTTTGACCCTAATCCATTGAAAATAGCCAGCTGTGAAAACCTAGGATGAAGCCCTAAAAAAGGTCTTCTATCTTTGGTTGCAGGACGTACCCCTGCCAAATGCTCTACAACCTCGCAAGGTGGTTTCATTAATTTTTTATATTTTGTCAGAAGCTCTTCTTGGGCACTCTCTGTTGGAACTCCGTCCAGAGCATGCCAGCTATAGGTAGCCCCTACTCGATAGGATTGATTTCCAAGTGGAATCACAAAGACTCCTTGATTAATAATCTCGTCGAAGTCCTGTGCTATTTTTACTGTTAGCACCTCTCCCTTCACCGATGTAAAAGGTAACCAATTGAAGAAAGGATTACGCCGAGCATGGTCTCCTTCACAAAAAATAAGCTTTTTAAAGCTTATCTGTACATGATTATCTGCATAGACCAACTGTTCAGGCAAAACGTTGTCTAAATTCAATTGTATTTCTTTCAATATTCCTTTTTCGAGGAAAAAAGTACGAAATGCCTTGAGCATTTTAGGTAAATCCAACCATCCCGAATGATTAGTGGTTACTCCACCTAAACTGTATTGCACCAATTCTTGATAAGTATCTCCTTGAAAATCTACGGTACCGAAACCTGCAAAACCATCTGTCGCCCCCTCTTGTTTAAAGACCTCCTGAATTTGTATATTTGAAAAAGGACGATAAATAGGTAGAGGATAGAAAAACGACTCTCCCAATACCTCTTCTAACTCTGTGTAAAAATCAGCCAGAAATGGAAACAAGTCATCAGCCATCCATGTCTTAGTCAACTTTTTACCTGTCACAGGATTATAAATTCCCCCAGCCACTTTAGACGAAGACGCTAAGTTTGGATTATCTAGCACTAGCACAGATTGTCCCTGTTTCCAAAGCGAATAGGCTAATACAGAGCCTGCAAGTCCCTGTCCTACAATTACAAAATCAGAAGAATATTGTTCCAAAAGAATTGATGTTTGAAAATAATGAGTACTATTTGTTAATTATCAAAGGAAATATATGCTGATTATTTCAGCAAGGTGGCAAGTATTCCATAATGTTATTTAGCTTTCACCAAGTCATGTTGTAGGATAACAAACTCAACCTGCTCATCTAAAGTCATAAAAGAGGTATCCATCAATACTGCATCTACTGCCTGCACCAGAGGTCCTTCTTCTCGAGTGGAGTCGATAATATCTCGTTTTTGAAGATTGGCCAAGATTTCGTCTAAATCTACAATCTCACCTTTATCCAATAATTCTTTTTGACGTCGTTCTGCCCGAACAACAGGGTCAGCCGTCATAAATACTTTTACCTCAGCATCAGGGAAAACCTTCGTACCAATATCTCGTCCATCCATAACCACTCCACGATGTTTGGCCATTTTTTGTTGTTGGGCAACCATTGCTTTTCTCACAGCCGTAATCGCACTCACTTCACTAACCAACTGAGAGATATACATTTTACGAATTTCCGTTTCTACATTAAGGCCATTTAAAAAAACATCGCTTGCACCTCTTGCTTCATTGAAATGAAAAGTTATATGAATATTTTCTAAAGCCTTAGCCACTTCAATCGGATTCGTTAGCGTAATATGATGTTCGTGAAAATAAAGACTAACCGCTCGATACATTGCACCCGTATCAATAAACGCATAGCCCAATTTTGCTGCTACCCGCTTCGCTGTCGTACTTTTTCCACAACTTGAATGCCCGTCCAGTGCAATAATGATTTTTTCCATGAGGTATGTGATTTTATGTAAAGATAGCTAACTTGGGAACAAGTTAACCGATTGTAATAACTCAAAACAGTAGCAATATGCAAATAGAAGGCAATATCATTGATATATTCAACAAAAAAATATTTTTTGGTTCTATAAAAATTAACGGCCCCAAAATTGAACACATTCAAGAATTATCCACTCAAATCGACCCTACATCTCCCTATATCTGTCCAGGATTTGTAGATGCACACGTACATGTGGAAAGCTCAATGCTTACCCCAATTCAATTCGCTCGCTTAGCGGTAGTACATGGCACCGTTGCTACGGTTTCTGACCCGCATGAGATTGGAAATGTGTTGGGTAAAGAGGGCGTAGAATACATGATTCATAATGGAAGACAAACGCCTTTTAAATTTTGTTTTGGAGCACCTTCATGTGTGCCAGCCACCATTTTTGAAACGGCAGGAGCTACTATTACGCCAAGCGATATTCAGTATTTGTTCGAGAACTATCCAGAAGTAGGTTATTTGGCCGAGGTGATGAATTTTCCAGGTGTACTGAATCAAGACCCCGATATGATGGCAAAAATTGCGTTGGCACAACAGTTTGCGAAACCTGTGGATGGTCACGCCCCTGGACTTAGAGGAGAGGATGCCAAACATTATATAGAAGCAGGTTGCCAAACCGACCATGAATGTTTCACGATAGAAGAAGCCCTTGACAAATTACAGTATGGGATGAAAATTTTAATTCGAGAAGGGTCGGCTGCTAAAAATTTTGAAGCCCTTATCGACTTATTACCAGCACATTTTGAACAGCTAATGTTTTGTTCAGACGATAAACACCCCGACAGCCTTGTGGCAGGCCATATCAACCAGCTAGTACAGCGAGCGTTAACAAAATACCCTACACTGTTATTTGAAACCTTACAAGTAGCTTGTGTAAACCCCGTTTTACATTACAAATTACCCGTAGGGTTACTTCGAGAAGGAGATGATGCTGACTTCATTATCCTGAACAACCTTAGCGAACTAAGCGTCTCAGCAACTTACCTAAATGGTATAAAAGTAAGTAACAATGGACAAACACTCATTGAAAATAAAGTAAGCTCGCTTGTAAATCAATTTGAATGTAGCCTCACTAAGCCTGAAGATTTTGATGTTGAAGCGTTAGGTACATCCATCCATGTTATCGAAGCAATAGATGGACAATTAATTACTAAGTTAGGAATTTACAATGCTAAGATTATAGATAAGCATGTTGTCTCTGATACGGAGCAAGATGTCTTAAAAATTGTCGTTTTAAACCGATACAAACCCGAAAAACCAGCAATTGGTTTTATCAAAAACTTTGGACTATTCCAAGGAGCAATTGCTTCTACAGTAGCTCATGATTCGCATAATATTATTGCCGTAGGAGTTGATAACACTTGCATTTGCAAGGCAATCAATTTGCTAATAACAGCCCAAGGAGGAGTCTCTGCAGTAGCTTCAGATGGCACAAATCAGGTATTAGAACTACCTATCGGAGGGTTAATGTCTGGTGATGACGGATATAGTGTTGCAGAAAACTACTCAGCCATAGATAATTTTGCCAAACAATTAGGTAGCAAATTGACTTCTCCATTCATGACCTTGTCATTTATGGCCTTATTGGTAATTCCCGAAATAAAATTATCCAATTTTGGACTTTTTGATGGAAAAAGTTTTGCATTTACCAATTTGTTCGCTAACTTGAATCAACAAACTAAAAACACTGTGTAAACAAATCGTTAAATAAGTAGAATCACTTAGCCTCTCATCAAGGTTTTTAGCGTTTTTTAGCATAGTCTATGATATAATGAACATAATCAACAAACCTGTTTTCCTTCCACCTATAATGAAGGAAAGCCAAAACTATTTTGAAACTTATCGGCTTCTCAAAAGTCATTTTACACTGGTTGTTCACGCTTCTTGATAGAAGAAACACACATTCATTCAAGTTCATTTTCTAATTGTACTTTTCCGCTATTCCTTACATAGCGGCATATATTTTTGCTTTTCAACTCCTCTAACAAACTAATACTTTTGTTTTTGAATAATTCTCTCTTTACCTTTCTTAATACATTGAGTTTAAAATTGTATGTTCCAGAAATCACCTCTGTGTTTTATTATCACCTAGGAGTTTTCTTAATCATAACCCCAAATGTTCCATATCAGTTAATGTAGCTCAAGAGAAATAGTAATCATGAACTATTACCTGCTAACAACTGTGGGAACGAAGATTTTTCCATCAAAAATTAAAACTAAAAACAAACATGAGAAAACTATTACTGATTAGCACCGTGTTGTTTTTTGCTCTAATGGGGCAAGTGGCAGCACAAACTAGGCAAGTAACAGGAAAGGTAACCTCTTCGGAAGATGGTTCACCTGTTCCAGGCGTTAACATTTCGATTAAAGGGACTAACAAAGGAACAATCACGAGTGGTGATGGTGGCTTCCAAATTTCAGTAGGAAGTGGTTCTAGCTTGATATTCTCTTCAGTAGGCTACACTTCACAAACTATTTCAGTTGGTTCTCAAACAGTAGTCAATGTGCAGCTTGTACCAAGCACGGCAACGTTATCTGAAGTTGTTGTAACAGCTTTGGGTGTATCAAGAGATAAAAAATCGCTAGGATATTCTTCTCAAGAAGTAAAAGGAGATCAAGTAAGTACTGCGAAAGAAAGTAACTTCATCAACTCATTATCAGGTAAAGTTTCTGGGGTTGAAATCAAACGTAATAACAACATGGGTGCTTCAACAAACATCGTTGTACGTGGTTTCAAATCATTAACAGGTAACAACCAAGCATTATTTGTAGTAGATGGTGTACCAGTAGATAACTCAAACACTACTTCTACAAACACTGCAACAGGTCGTGGTGGTTATGATTATGGTAATTCTGATGAAGACGAAATGTCTTTTGGAGGTTCTAAACCATCGGCACCTATTGACCCACAAGCGGATGATGAAGAGGATACTGATATGCCGTTCTAATCAAACAAATTT
>JALRIJ010000113.1 GCA_023255485.1 Flectobacillus sp. | reverse complement strand
GTCGATGTCTTGACCTTAACGGCAACGCCTATTCCAAGAACCCTTCATTTCTCTCTGATGGGGGCTAGAGATTTATCTATTATTGCGACTCCTCCGCCAAATAGACAACCCATCACAACGGAATTACACGTTTTTGACGAAATTCTAATTCGTGATGCCATCAGTTATGAACTCAAACGAGGCGGACAAGCTTATTTTGTTCACAATAGGGTAGGGGACTTAGATGGCATTGCCAATACCATCCTTCGCCTAGTTCCAGATTCAAAAGTGGGCATTGCTCACGGACAAATGAGTGGCGACCAACTCGAAAAAGTGATGATGGGCTTCATCGAAGGACACTATGATGTATTAGTTTCGACCAATATCATTGAATCGGGGCTTGATATTCCGAATGCTAACACCATGATAATCAACCATGCTAACCATTTTGGGCTATCCGATTTGCACCAAATGCGTGGTCGTGTGGGGCGTTCTAACAAAAAAGCCTTCTGTTATTTACTAACAACGCCTTTGTCTTTACTTTCTACCGATGCCCGCAAGCGTTTAAGTGCTTTAGAAGAATTTTCTGATTTGGGAGACGGTTTCAAAGTAGCCATGCGAGATTTGGATATTCGTGGAGCAGGAAACCTCCTCGGAGCAGAACAAAGCGGTTTCATCAACGATTTGGGTTATGAACTCTATCATAAAATTTTGGACGAAGCTGTTCAAGAATTGAAAGAAAACGAATTCAGAGCCTTATTTGAAAAAGACTTATCGGCAACCGTTGAAAAAATCAAAGTCGATTGTCAAATCGAAACAGATTTATCCATTCTTATTCCTGATAAATACGTTACCAGTATTTCAGAACGTCTATCGCTTTACACGCAATTAGACGATATGAAAAACGAAGAAGAACTCGTTAAATTCCAAGAATCCATCCGTGACCGATTTGGGCCTATCCCAGTAGAAGTCCGTGACATGATTGAAACTGTGCGAGTTCGCTGGATGGCGGAAGAGCTAGGAATCGAAAAAATAAACTTGAAAAGCAATAACTTGAAATGTTATTTCGTTTCTTCTGAGAATGAAAGGTATTATAAATCAGCCACCTTTGGCAAGATTCTTGACCATGTTCAGAAACATTCTAAGAAGTGTTCGTTAAAAGAAGCCAAAGGAAGACTCGTATTGTTAATTGACAATGTACTCGGAATTGAAGAAGTAAAAACCATCATGAAGGAAATCTTGATGAATGAAAAAACAGCAAGCAAACGTTAAACGTTGCATGACTTACTAGCGACTAACAGATTACCAATCAATCGCTTATCAGTAGCTTTGATTCAAAGTTTGACCTAATCTGAAGGAAATGTTCAATTTAATTCCAGAATACCGTCAGTTTTTTAGCAAAAACGCTAATTTTGTGTTTGTATCCTTCTTTTTCTTACTGAAAAAAGGGGAAATATTCGCTTCACGTTTTGAATTAACAGCATTTGAAGCACCAATTTTTACAACTGATTTTCAAATCAATCACTATCACGACAATAAATTAGTTAACAAATGAAATTGTCTCACAAATCACTAGCTATCTTATTGGCAGGACTTGCCCTTATTAGTAGCTGTAAAAGTAAAAAACCTGATAGCGTTAAGCTAGGTAAAAGTAGTACCGCCACAGGGATTGCCTACAACAAAAAAGGAGGCTTTCAAGTAGATAAAAAGTTCAAAGGCCAACCAACGGGTCCCAACCTTGTATTCATAGAAGGTGGACGTTTCACGATGGGTGCTTTGGAAGAAGATGTTATGAACTCTCGTGACAATATTGAAAGAACCGTTTCGGTACAATCTTTCTATATGGATGAAACCGAAATTTCTAACGTTCACTACTTGGAATACTTAAATGCGGTTCAGAAAGACTCAGCACAAGAGTTTTATGAATCAGCTCTTCCAGATACTTTAGTGTGGAAAAATGAATTAGCATTTAATGACTCTTATGTAGAGCAGTATTTACGTTACCCCGGTTTCCGTATGTATCCTGTTGTTGGCGTATCTTGGGTACAAGCAAATGACTACTCTGCTTGGCGTACTGCTGCCGTAAATAATAACTTGGCTATGAAAAATAGCAAAGGAAAAAAGGTAAGTACTGCTAAAAAAGGCAAGAGCAAAGGAAAAGGCGAAACAAAAGCTCCTGTAGTAGCTGTTAACACCAAACAACGTCTGTCAATTGAGTCGGGTGTTGTATTACCTGCATATCGTCTTCCAACAGAAGCAGAATGGGAATATGCAGCCAAAGCGATGATTGGAACGCAGTACGAAGACGAAAACCAAACAAATCAACGTATTTATCCTTGGGATGGTCCTTCTATGCGTGCTTCTCGTGGTCGTCACAAAGGAGAAATGTTAGCTAACTACAAACGTGGACGTGGTGACTATGCAGGTATTGCTGGTAAATCAAATGACAAAGCCATCATCACCACAGAAGTTTATTCGTATCCTGCCAATGACTTTGGTTTATACCAAATGGCTGGTAACGTAAACGAATGGGTGTATGACCTATACCGTCCATTATCTCACGAAGATGTGAATGACTTGAACCCAATCCGTCGTAACGATTACTTAGATAATGCGAAAAATTACGATAGAAAAAATAATAACTCATTAATTGACAATAAAGTACGTGTTTACAAAGGTGGTTCTTGGGCAGATATTGCTTATTACTTAGCCCCAGGTACTCGTCGTTTCTTAGATCAAGATTCAGCAACGTCAACCATTGGTTTCCGTTGTGCGATGATTAGAGCTGGCACGAACAAATAGACATAACAAACTATTAGTCAATAAGTTAAAAAGGCGTTGAGATTCACTCAACGCCTTTTTTGATGGAAAAAATTTAATAATATGAATACTCATTCTATATTTTCTAAACCTCAATTAAGTAGTTTTTCAAAAAATTTCTGGTATTTGGTTTTTCCATTGAGCCTCCGTTGGACACGGTAGTCAGCCTTTTGAGGGCTGACTACCGTAACTATCATAGAGATTATCCCTGATAATTTATGATCATTTACTTAATACGCAACAGCCGCTGTTATTACGGAAATACTTGCAGGGTTTGCTTCTAACAAGGCCAAAGCACAAGCTTCAATCGTTGCTCCTGTGGTTAAGGTATCATCGACTAGCACTAGGTGTTTATCTCGAACAAACGATACGTCTTTCAGTTCAAACACACCTTGCATATTCTCAAAACGCTCATACCTCGACTTATGAATTTGTGTGACGGTTTGATGATTTCTCACAAGCGTATCTTCACTCATTGCTATTTCTAAGCCCGTCGCTAATCCTTGTGCAAAACAAGCTGCCTGATTGTATCCTCTGCTTTTTAAGCGACTTTTATGTAGAGGAATAGGAATCAATAGGTCAAACTCTTTATCGAAGCCTAATTGCTTTAATTCAGCCCCATACCATTGTCCTAACAAAAGACCGACCTCTTGCTTTCCTTTGTATTTTAAAGCGTGCATAAGTTGCTGAGTTCGACCACCTTTTACAAACTTCAAATAGGAAAATACATGCTTCAGTAATACTTTTCCCGCAAAACGGTTAATGATTTTTTCGTCTGGATGAATATGACTGTCTGTTTTGGGTAATTCAAATCGACAATCGGTGCAAATAAGAGCCTCGTTCAATTGCAAAGGCTGATGGCAGCTCGTACAGGTACGAGGAAACAATAAATTCAAAAAGGAGTGTAGCATAATGATGTAGAGCGTAAATGATTCGAGTTATATCTCAAATAAGTAAAAAGACTTTTTAACTTTGTAAATGTAATTTTTACGAGAAAACTTTCCAACAAGGAAGAGATGTAAAATATCCCTGAGGTGAAAATAAACAATACCTTTCATCTTAGCACTGAAACAACAGCGTAATCATGGAATTAGAAATAGATAAGATTGAAGAAAAATGGGAAAACCTTATGGTATCCTTAGAACAAATGATAGGCAAACGTCCTGACGATTTGAACGCTGTTTTATTCTTAATTGGCGTGCAAGAATTGGGCAAAGGTCATCGTTTTTTCACAAAAGAAGAGAAACAAGACCTGATGCACATTGCCATCTGCAAGGTATTAAGTTTTTCGGGAATTTATGAATTGGAAGGTTTAGACCAAGAGGGTTGGCCTCATTGGAAACTAGTACAGCAATTACCTTTCGTGAACACAGTGGAGCAAGAGAAATTACTAAAAGCTCATGTGATAGAATATTTTGAACAAGAAGTTTGGTAACATAACAAGACATTGAATGAAAATTTTAACCTATAATGTCAATGGTATTCGTGCTGCCATGACCAAAGGATTTGTTGAATGGTTAGCAGCAACGAATGCTGATATCATTTGTTTACAAGAAGTAAAAGCCGAAGAACACCAAATCGACAAAGCCGTTTTTGAGAATTTGGGCTATCATATTTACTGGTATTCCGCTCAGAAGAAAGGCTATTCTGGTGTAGCTATTTTTACGAAAATTAAACCGAAACATATTGAATACGGTTGTGGTATCGAAGCCTACGATCATGAAGGGCGTGTATTACGTACTGATTTTGAGGATTTTTCGTTACTATCTGTATATATGCCTTCGGGTTCAAGTGGCGACATTCGTCAAGATTTTAAAATGCAGTGGCTGGCAGATTTTCAAGAATATATTACCGAATTAACCAAAACGATTCCAAATCTCATTGTTTCGGGAGACTATAATATTTGTCATCAAGCCATTGACATTCATAATCCAAAATCGAATGCCAACAGCTCTGGATTCCTTCCAGAAGAACGAGAATGGATGAGTAATTTCTTAGCAAGTGGTTTTATTGACACCTTCCGAACGTTCAATCAAGAACCTCATCATTATACTTGGTGGAGTTATCGGGCGGGAGCTAGGGCAAAAAACTTAGGCTGGCGTATCGACTACCACTGTGCCACAGAATCCATGAGAAATCGTCTGGTTCGAGCATTCATTCTACCAGAAGCTAAACATTCTGACCATTGCCCTGTGTTATTAGAAATTGAATAAACCATTATATTATGGCAAATATCACTAACATTAACGACCTAGATATGAACGGCACCTATACTTATGCCGATTATCTAACATGGAAATTCAGTGAATTGGTTGAATTGATAAAAGGGCGTATCTATAAAATGTCGCCTGCACCATCTCGGTATCATCAAAATATTGCTCAGGAAATCGTACGTCCGCTATCCAATTACTTATACAAGAAACCTTGCAAAGTATATTTTGCACCTTTCGATGTACGCCTTCCTCTCAATGGAGAAGAAGTAACAGATGCGATTTACACGGTAGTACAACCTGATATTTGTGTGATTTGTGATGCCAATAAATTGGATGACCGTGGATGTATAGGTGCGCCTGATTTGATTGTTGAAATTCTATCGCCAGCAACTGCCAGTAAAGATTTAAACGAGAAGTTTCATCTATACGAAAGTGCAGGTGTAAGAGAGTATTGGGTGGTTTTTCCGAAAGAAAAATTCATTCTGGTACACTTGTTGAATGAGAAAGGTAATTACGAATTAGTTGGCACTTTTGAACACAATAACGAAACGCCTACCATCAAAGTCAATATTTTTCCAGATTTGGAATTAGTAATGGACGATATTTTTGAAAATTAGCATTACAAACTATGACAAATTCTCCGATAGCTACGCTCTTGATGCGTATTGAAGAATACAAACGAAAGTTTTATCTCAACAAGCTCATCAAAGGTTCTATATTTTCAGCGGCTGTTCTTCTGTCCGCTTTTTTAGTTTTTAATACACTCGAATATTTTGGACACTTCGGAACTGTTTTCCGTGGAATCCTCTTTTTTGCCTTTGTACTTGCGTTGCTTGCATCGCTCTTTTTCTGGGTAATTAAGCCTGCCATCTTCCTGTATGGAAAACAAAAACCTTTATCAAACGAAGAAGCTGCCGACCAAATAGGGAAGTACTTCCCAAACGTTTCTGATAAATTAATCAATACGCTTCAGCTTTCTAAAACGATTGACAAATACGACAACGAGCTCCTATTGGCTTCTATCAAGCAGAAGTCTGAGCAATTAAGTTTTGTCAAATTTGCAGATGCCATTAAGATTAATGACAATAAAAAGTATGTCAAATATGCAGCCGTACCTGCCGTTTTGATTGGGCTTATCTTATTGATTTCCCCTGCTTTTTTTACAAAAAGTACCGAACGAATTGTCAATTTCAAGAACGAATACCAAGAAGAAGCCCCTTTTAGTTTTGAACTAACTAATACGAATCTACAAGCCTTCAAAAATGAAGACTTTACCATTAAGCTTACCTTACGTGGTAATACGATTCCAGATAATGTTTACGTACTTCATAACGACCGTAAGCTCAAGATGGAATCGAATGACAAACGTCATTATACCTATACCTTCTCGAAGGTGCAACAAAACTTTGATTTTCAATTTGAAGCAGCAGGCTTCAAATCAAATGACTATGAAGTTGAACTGATTAACAGACCTAGTTTGGCCTTCTTTGATGTCAATATAACCTATCCAGCCTACTTAAATAAACCTTCTGAATCACTGAAAAATATTGGTAATCTAACAGTACCAGAAGGAACAGCGATCGAATGGGATTTCAATGTGACTGATACCGACTCGATTTTAATGGTATTTGCGGGAGATACAAAACGCTATGCTGCCGACAAGAAATTACTAGGAGGTGGATTCGATTTTACTAAAAAAGTAAAAACAGCGGGAGCGTATCAAGTATTTCTAAAAAATAAATATGCAGCTAATAAAGACGGTATCAGCTTTTTCTTAAATGTTGTTCCTGACAAATATCCACAATTGAGTCTGGAACAGTACAAAGATTCTACGTTATACAACTTTATGGTGTTAGGTGGAAACATTGCCGACGATTATGGTATCAGTAAACTGGCAATTTTCTACAAAGTATTACGAGATGGCAAGGCCTCCACGAATGCCTACAAAAGTATCAATGTACCTATCAACCGTAGTCAGTCTATTCAAAGCTTCTATTATCAATGGGGATTAGATAGCTTAAGATTAAATCCTGCCGATAAGATTGAATATTACGTACAGGTATGGGACAACGATGGGGTGAATGGAGCAAAAGCTACCCGTTCGCAAGTGATGAATTATTTAATTCCAGATAAAAAGGCTATCAATAATGAGATTGATAAGTCGATGGAAAAAACAGAAGCTCAATTGGATAAGACCTTAGACAAAGCTCAAAAGCTTCGTAAGGAATTAGCGGCCTTAGAAAATCGATTAAAGAATAAAAAAGAATTAGACTATCAAGATAAAAAAGTGGCGGAAGAAATTCTTAAAAAGCGAGAGGAGTTGATGAACGACATCAAAAAGCTACAAGAACAAAACCAAAACTTGAATGATAAGCAACAGCGTTTCAACGAGCAAAAGCCAGAAAATCAACAAAAGATGGAGGCGTTGCAAAAAATGATGAACGATCTGCTTGACCCTGAAACACAAAAAATGTACGAGGAGTTGAAAAAACTACTGGAACAAAAACCAGAAGATAGTCAACTCATGGAACAGATGGAGAAATTAGAAAAACTTAAAAACAAGGAGCGTAATACGGAAAAGGAATTGGAACGTATGCAAAACCTATTTAAGAAACTTCAACTTGACCAAAAGCTAGACAAAGCAATTAACGAACTAAATAAGCAAGCAGAAAAACAGGAACAACTCGCTGAAAAAAATGAAGACCTAAGTCAGAAACCAGCCAATGATCCTCAAAAGAAAGCAGAAAGCGAAGCCTTAAAAAAAGAGCAAGAGAAACTCAATAAGGACTTTGAAGAGCTGAAAAAGGAATTGAAAGAGGCTGAGGAAATGAACAAGGACATCAAAAACTCAGACCCAATGGATACGGGGAAAGAACAACAAGAATCCATTTCTAAAGACCAAAAAGACGCTAAAGATGGAATGGAAAAAGGAGAGAATAAAGATGCCAAAGAAAAGCAGAAACGTGCTTCTCGTCAAATGAAAGCATTGGCCAAAAAGTTATCTGATATGAAGATGCAAGCTGAAATGAAAGAGAATGAGGAAAATATGGATGACCTCCGAGACATTCTTGAAAATTTAGTTAAACTCTCTTTTGATGAAGAACGCCTTATGAAATCATTTAGAGGTATTTCGGTAATTGACCCTCGTTTCATCAAGCTATCGCAAGAACAGCTAAAACTGCAAGACGATGCCAAGGTGATTGAAGATAGTTTATACACCTTATCGAAAAGAGTACTCCAAATTGAATCGTTCGTAACTCGTGAAATGGGCAATATGAAAGGCTATATGAACGATGCAGTGAAGTTAATTAAGGAACGTAAATTACAAATGACGGCTTCAAAACAACAGTTTGCGATGTCTTCGATGAATAACTTAGCCTTGTTATTATCAGACGTATTGAAACAAATGCAGCAAAATCAGCAAATGATGGCCTCTGGAAGTGGTAAAGGAAAAAAGAAAGGGAAAGAGAAAGGTATGGGCGAAGCTCAGAAAGAGTTAAATCAGAAGATGCAACAGACCATGCAGAAAGGTTCAAAAGGGCAGGGGGGCATTTCAGAAGACCTTGCTAGAATGGCAAATGAACAAGGCAAAATAAGAAAGATGCTTCAACAAATGCTTGATAATAGCAAAGGAACTGAAAAAGGAAAACAGCTCGGTGATCAAATCAATGATATGATAAAGAAAATGGAGCAAACGGAAACCGACTTAGTCAACAAACGCTTGAACCCTGATCTTCTAAAACGTCAGCAAGAGTTATTAACTCGCTTGCTAGAATCAGAAAAAGCGATGCAGGAACAAGAGGAAGACGAAAAACGAAAAGCTTCTGCTGCTAAAAACTACGATCGGAAAGTTCCTGCTCAGTTTCAGCAATACGTGCGAGACAAGCAAAAGCAAACGGAATTACTCCGAACTGTACCACCAAATCTGAATCCTTACTACAAGCGTCAAGTAGATACGTATTTCAAAAAGATTCAATAGGAATTAGTCATAAAAAAAACGCTTCTTTCCAGAAGCGTTTTTTTTATGACTAATTCAAAATCTTCACTTCAACCCGTCGGTTTACTTCTCGTTCTTTAGCCGTTCCTTTAGTTCTAATTGGTTTTAAACCACCAAAGCCTCTTATCTCTATGCGAGCAGCATTGATGCCTTGAGCGATCAAATATTGCTTGCAGGCTATTACACGTTCAATTGATAACTGTAAGTTATCTTCTTGCGTTCCTTCAATATCCGTATGTCCTTCCAGCAAAATACGCTTCGTTGTTTCTTTTTTCATCCATTCCACCAAACGATTCAGTTCGGCATATGAAGATTTCAATAAATTAGCCTCACCCAATTTGAAAATAACATTCTCTAAACGGATAGAGCTACCAGCAGGTTTTGAATCTACCACAAGCGTTTGGGAAGGTAAGGCCTCTCTTATCAAATCTGCTCTTTTATGTGTCACAAAGTTATTACATCCTGCTAAGTCGGTTAAAATACCATAACGAGCCGTATCTATTCTAATCATATTACTGAGCAAAACGGTTTCTTCTGCTAGTTTCACAACACGGTCTTTATTGGCTAAATATTCCACAATGCCTCCGTCTTCAAGATGTAGAGCAAAAAAATCATTAGTTATACCAAAATTCACAATAGGATTTACTTTTGTTTCTTTCGTTACTTTGGGTGTACCAGTTAAAGCAACGGTCCAAAGTTTACTTCCCACATTTTGTTTGATGAGCATTTCATCGTATTTATTAATATAAAAATTACATCCATTAACACAGTTATTTTTATCCCATTTTCGGACATAACTATTATCTGACCACAGCACATTAACCTCTATTTTACGTAAATCAATACTGACTAAGGTATTCATTGAGGTGGTGGCAAAATAAATATTTCCTTTAGAATCCGTTCCTC
>JALRIJ010000112.1 GCA_023255485.1 Flectobacillus sp. | reverse complement strand
AGGTCCGGGTAACGCTTGAGAAAGAGCCACACCTGTTAAAAAATCGTCTGCCCTAATAAGCTCTTTGAATTCTACAAATTCGGTAAAAAGCATCGGAGCCAATACCTGTCCTCCCCCAAAAACTAAACAGCCATTGCGATAGAAATTCTCAAAAAGACGAATCGGTTCGTAGTTCGTAATATGTCCTAATAGGGCTAAAACAACTAAAAATCCCCAAAATAAATGGAAATTTGCCCAAGGGATAATCATTTTATGATGTTGTTGAGGAGGGAAGTCCTTATAGTTAATCCAAGAGGTAATACTACCTCCAATCAGTAGGGCGATAGGACATACCCACGGAGATTGTAAGAAAAAAGCGAAGCCTGCCGAAAGGAGCATGAGTATAATACCCACCTTGTTTTTGATAACTTTGAGGCCAAGGGTAAAACCTGCATGCATAATAAAGGCAATACCTATGGGCTGAACAAAGCGAATAAGATTACGGTCTTGCAAGTAAATCATCCCGAAGGCGGCGGCTGTCATGACAGCTACGGCTGGAGTAATCCAGATAAAAAGGGCTAAATAAGCCAAATTAGGGCCACCTAGTTTATAGGCTAAGGCGGTCATAGTTTGCGTCGAAGTAGGGCCAGGAAGAAAAGAACATAGAGCCTGTAGTTCAAGGAGTTCGTCTTCTGAGAGGTAGTTTTTTTTTATTACTAAGCGATCGATAAACATAGCAAGGTGAACCTGTGGCCCCCCAAAAGTAGTGCAAGCAAGTATCAATACATCTTTTAAAAATTCGACATTCCTGTTTTTTTTCATGGTTGTTTCAGAATCAAAAAGGTTTGATAGGCAATGCCTATCAAACCTTTTTACAGGATACTAATCACTGAATTGTCCCAAGTACTATCCAAGTAAAAGCATAAAATAGTGGTAATTACCGCTTCTGTGCTCTAACAATGGAGTGATTGTACCGTTATAATTATAAGAAAATGGCTGTGTGGCCACTGCTCATAGTGGGAGACTTATTTGAGGGCAGCTTCGTAATTTTTACTAACAGCCTCCCAGTTGATTACATTCCAGAATGCTTTAATGTAATCAGCACGTTTGTTTTGATATTTTAAATAATACGCATGTTCCCAAACATCTAGCCCCAAAATAGGGGTACCTTTTTTCTCGGCAACATCCATCAATGGATTTACCTGATTGGCAGAAGATGTAATGACTAATTTCTTATCTTCAACGATTAACCATGCCCAACCCGATCCAAAACGGCCAACTCCTGCTTTACTAAATTCATCCTTGAATTTATCAAGAGAACCAAACGTTTTGATAAGATCATCGTTTAATTTACCCGTAGGGTTACCACCTCCTTTAGGAGACATGCAATTCCAGAAGAAAGTATGATTCCAATGACCACCCGCATTGTTACGTACCGCTGCTGGGTATTTACCTGCATCTTTCAATAATTCAAACAACGACAGTTTTTCCATTGGAGTACCTGCCAAGGCTTTATTTAAATTGTCAACATAAGCCTTGTGATGACGGTCGTGGTGAATCTCCATTGTTAATTTATCAATGTGAGGCTCAAGGGCATCTACTGCATAAGGCAATGCTCCTAAGGTAAAGGGAGCTGAATCTTGCATGGTTTCCGCTAAGGTAACGTTTGCGAAGTTTGGCTTGCCATTGTTAGCAAAGCCAAGTGACTTTAAACCAACCAATGCAAAAGCAGAGGCAAAGGTTGATTTTAAAAAATTCTTACGGTTCATATTATTGATTTTGTTAGCTCGTTATTCATAGACAATTCTACTGACAATACTTCGTCCCAACGTAATTTCGTCTGCATATTCCAAGTCTCCCCCAATTGGGATACCTCGGGCAATAGTTGTGATTTTTACGTCCAATGCTTTTAATCGTTTAGTAAGATAAAAAGCGGTGGTATCACCTTCCATCGTTGGACTTAGTCCTAAGATAACTTCTTTTATTTCTTCTTCTGTCCCTTTCTTCCCTGTTATACGGTTTAAAAGGCTCTCAATTTTTAAATCGCCTGGACCAATACCTTCAAGCGGAGAAATGATTCCTCCTAAAACATGATATAAGCCTCGATACTGAGAGGTATTTTCAATGGCCAACACGTCACGAGTATCTTCAACGATACAAATAACGCTTTTATCTCGTTTAAGATTGCTACAAATCGCACAGATTTCGTGGTCAGAAATATTATGACATTGGGTACAAAACTGTGTTTTGGTACGCATAATCGTCAAGGCTTCAGCGAGTTGTAAGGTCTGTTTTTCATCCCTTTTCAACAAGTGTAAAGCCATTCGGAGTGCAGATTTCTTGCCAATTCCAGGTAATTTTGCTATTTCTTCAACAGCATTTTCTATAAATTTCGATGGATAATTCAAGGAGTGTTACATTAAGAATGGATAAGGATGAATGAATAATTAATAGGACTCAGAAGCCCTATTAACTATTCATCAGTAATTCTTACATGACTTCTGCTGAAATACCTCTACGGCAAATCGCATTACGCATAGGAGCTAATTCGTCGAATGTTCCCTTTTTTACAGCACATTTTCCCTTGTAATGAATCAACAAAGTACATTGTTCTGCCTGTTCTAAGGAGTGTCCGCAAACCTCAACTAAGGTTTCGATGACATGGTCAAAGGTATTCACGTCATCATTATACACGACAAGGTCATTTTGAGCTACATCAATAACCTCTTCCATGACAAGTGTTTCTTCTTCGTATTGTTCAAAAGGTCGCATTTCTTCTAAAAATTAGTATTTTTAACGTTATTTGTCTTAATTTAATAATCAAACGAAGGAGTTGTTTGTCGCTTAGTCTTATTGGCTAACATCCTAAAAATGTTATTTTGTTCAATAAAGCATAAAAAAAACTACCTAAGTTTACATTGGCAAATTTACTAAAAAAGGGATTCAAATTATGGATTTCTCTTGTAAATGTGTGAGAATTACGAGTTTAAATTAAATAATCTTTTCATTTTTGAACCATTTTGATATGACATCCACTTTGGCAATTGGGATATTAACCTTTTATTTTTTACTACTCATTGTGGTAGCCCATTTTACCTCTAAAGGTGCCGATACCAATGCTTTCTTTACCGCTAACAAGCAATCTCCTTGGTGGCTTGTGGCTTTCGGGATGATTGGTACCTCTATCTCTGGCGTTACCTTTATTTCAGTGCCAGGTGATGTAGGTAAGGTATCCTTTTCTTACTATCAAATCATTTTAGGCAACTTGGTTGGCTATTTCATCATAGCAACGGTTTTATTACCCTTATATTATCGACTAAATCTGATTTCTATTTATACTTATTTAGATAAACGCTTTGGCTTTTGGTCTTATAAAACGGGTTCTGCGTTTTTCCTATTGGCTCGAACACTTGGTTCTGCTGCTCGTTTATACCTAGCAGTACAGGTATTACAATTGGCTATCTTTGATGCTCTAGGTATCCCTTTTGCTGTTTCTGCGGTAGTCACTATTGCCTTGATTTGGGTGTACACCTATAAGGGAGGGGTAAAGACAATCTTAGTAACGGATACGCTCCAAACGTTTTTCTTGTTAACGGCTTTGGTCTTGACCATCATTTTGATAGCAAGTCAGTTGGACTTAAACCCTGTTTCGATGGTTACTACCATTCGAGAAAGTAAATACGCACAAATGTTCTTTCTTGACGATGTGTCTTATAAGCATTATTTTGCCAAAGATTTTATAGCAGGAATTTTTATTGCGATTGTAATGACAGGATTAGACCAAGATTTGATGCAAAAAAATCTTACGTGTAAAAATATTGGAGAGGCTCAAAAAAATATGTTTTGGTTTTGTTGCACCTTTGCCGTCGTAACGCTTTTATTTATTTCTTTAGGAGCTTTATTATACATTTATGCGGATAAAATCGGGTTCACTATTCCTGCTAAAACAGACCAATTATACCCGATGTTAGCATTGGGGGGACATTTTGGAACAGCCGTTGCCGTTACCTTCTTACTGGGTATTACCGCCGCTACCTATGCTAGTTCGGATTCTGCTTTAACAGCCTTGACTACTGCTTTTTGTGTGGACTTTATGCACATCGAGCAGAAAGAGGAGGAACAACGTAAGCAAATAAAACATTATGTACACTTAGGTTTTTCTGCCTTATTCTTTGTCGTTATTTTAATCTTTAATGCCTTTAACGAGCAATCAATTATTGCGACAGTCTTTAATATTGCGGGCTTTACCTACGGCCCTTTATTAGGGCTATTCGCTTTCGGGCTTTTTACAAAAACACCCGTGAAGGATAAGTTTGTGCCTTATTTATGTGTGTTTTCTCCCATATTGACATTTATCATCGACAGCCATTCTAAAGAGTGGTTAAATGGCTATCAATTTGGTTTTGAGAAGCTTTTATTGAACGGTCTCATTACGTATATTGGATTGGTATTACTTCGTAATAAATAGTTAACTTAAGTTTTTTACTAGCGTTTCGCTTTTTACATTCAAAAGCCCTATATTTACGTAGTATTTTTAGCATTGTTAGACAATCTTAAGAATACTAAGTAAATATAG
This sequence comes from Flectobacillus sp., assembly GCA_023255485.1. Taxonomy (GTDB): domain Bacteria; phylum Bacteroidota; class Bacteroidia; order Cytophagales; family Spirosomataceae; genus JALRIJ01. The sequence continues at coordinate 5,501 of JALRIJ010000112.1, read as the reverse complement.
GTAATAGAAAGTTTAGATGAGAAAATAGCTTATTGGCCTCTTACATCGTTGACAAACAATCGCCGCCTTGATTGGATAAACGAAGTATTTCTATTGCCATTAAAGAAAGACGTTACCGCCTACATAGTTTCTTTCTTCTTCATTCCATTAATGTATAATTATGTGTAGTGGCACAAAATTTGGTAAATAATAGGAAAGTTCTTCGTACACAACGAAAGAGCTTCATAACTCTTACTGACTAAATTTGTATTTCGCCTACTAAACATTGCTATGTTAATGTCTCCTTACTTAATAATTGAAAATATAAGCGTTCAATACATGATAGCAAAATGCTATGATGATAATGTAGTCTTACTTACAGGGAAAATTTGCGTTTTTTTCCATGAAATTGGTGCGTTATATAGTAAAATAATTAGCCTAAGAATTATTTTTGATACCCACCCTTAAATTTATGAATAACAGATTTGAATACTATGTACAATGTGTAGCTCTGGGAGTAAGCATATTGTTACTGACGGCTTGTAATGATGACAAGTTGAAAGTGAGCCGAGCGGCAGAGTATCCGATTTTACAAATGAGTAATTTCGATGCTAATGGTGGGCAGTGGCCTACTATTATATTAGATACTCCCTCTGATATTTCGGTAGCTGCCCCTGAAGCGACCGATTCTCCTGCTTATCTTGCTGAGATTGAAGAGAGTAAAGAAATTGTCAAAAAGAGAGATTACGCCCAAACTTGTTCTATCAATTATTGGGGGTCTGGAAGTGTGTTACGATGGAATGAAATTGCTCGTGAACTAATTGGGAAAACAAAAACGAGTCCTCCTTTTGCAGCTCGTGTGCTTTCTTTATTGAGTGTTACTCAATATGATGCACTGGTTGTTACGTGGTATTATAAATTCAAGTATCGTCGTCCTGCTCCTTCTTTAGCAGGGCTCGAATCGATTTTGCCAACAGGGAATTTTCCTTCTTATCCATCAGAAGATGCTGTGATTGCCGCTACGTCGTTTGAAATCTTGAAAGCTATTTTCCCTTCAGAAAAAAACTATTTATACCAAAAAGCATTAGAAGATGGCAATTGCCGATTATGGGCAGGTGCGAATACAAAAAGTGATATTTTGGCAGGAGGTAATCTCGGTACAGAAGTAGCGAAACAAATATTAATTAAAACAGATGTAGATAATAATCTTATAGAAGAAAAATCGAAGTCTTACTGGGGAAGTTATCTATCAGAAAATGCTAAGATAGATAATATGAGTACGGTACATACATGGTTTGATACGGATGTGATTTGGGATAATGGAGTCATTCCTGTTCCCCCTCGAGTGTCAAGTGAAGCATTTAAGAAAGACATAGCGTTAGTAAAGACGATTGCTCAGAAGAGAACGCCAAATCAGCGAGGTACCGCTGATTTTTGGTCAGATGGTTCTGTAACGATTGCCCGCTGGAATGAGCGTGCTAGTGAATTAATTCATCCAATGAATTATTCGGAGTTAAAGGCCGCTAATGTTTTACAGTTAATGAACCGCTCTATTCACGATGCGGCGATTGTCAGTTGGCAAGCCAAGCACAAATACAATGTACCTAGACCAGCGAAGTTAGATGCTGAGATAAAACCTAGTTTAGATACACCTAATGCACCATCATATATTTCGGGGCATAGTACCTATTCGAGTGCAGCAGCAACGGTATTAAGTTATTTTTTTCCAACGAATACTAAGGCATTGCATAATTTAGCAGAAGAAGCAGGCCTCGCAGGGGTTTATGGGGGAATTAATTACTTTTTTGACCACCGAGCAGGCGTGAAATGTGGCAACCGCATAGGTGAATTAGCCATTGAAGAAGAGCAATTGAAACGCCAACAAAATCAAAAAAGGGCTTCGCTGTAGCGAAACCCTTTTTTATTTATAAATTCAAATGAGTTCTGATAACTCCTTTATATCCGTGTTCTGATAACCAGTTCATTTTTGATTGAGCATCGTCTCTTGATTGGTATTCTCCAAAAAGAACACGATAAACCTTACCGCCTTCTTTTAGACCAACTTGTACAAAGATTTCTTCCCTCTTTAAACCAAGTCGAAGTAGCTCGTTGTATAAGTCTTTGATACTATTCAAATTTCCTACAGCTGTTACCTGTACTCCAAAACCCTGTGGTGATAATTCTTTCCCACTAATGTCATAGGTATGATTGGGATTGAATGAGTCATTGGTGATATTGCTAATGCTGTTTCTCACAGGTAAAGTAGCTCTAGAGTCGAGTGCATCTTTCGGAATTAGTTCTACTTTTACTTCCGCTTTTCCTGCCGCAATCATACCTAAACGAGAAGCAGCTTCTCTTGATAGGTTGATGATTTTTCCTTCTTTTTCACAGTTACATTTGTCGTTGATACGTACTTCAATACTTTTTCCATTACCTAGATTCGTAACTCTGACATACGTATTCAGAGGATATTTGGAGTGAGAGCCCGTTAATTGGGTGTCATCATAAACCTCTCCAAATGAGGTAAATCTTCCATTGAAGTCTGCTGCATAATAACGTGCTACACCTTCTTCGACGATTGTTTGCCCAAAAGATTCGCTATAGTTAGTACAATATAACGAGAGCATTAGCATAAAAAAAAATAGTTGTCTCATAAAATAAAAAAGAAGTTAAAGGTATTCTCGTTGAAATTATTCCTGTAAATGGTTATCTTTAAAACGACAAGTGAGGAGACTTAATCCCCTATTTTTGTGTTGAATCCTTACTATTTGGAGGAAAAATTAGAGAAATTATCCACTTTCATGACACATTTTTACCGTTAGGTAATTAAATACATGAAATGAATGATTGAGCAATGTTGCTGAAATAAGGCTCAATCATCAAATACTGCAATAATCATACCAAAACCCTTTTAGACGATAATAACGTATGGAACTCACTCCTATTATACAAGGAAAACAACGTGTAGTGATTGAAAATGTAAAGCCACTAGTAAATCAAGGTCGATTCTCAGTGAAAACCTCTGTAGGAGAGCAGGTTATCGTAGAAGCTGATATTTTTGCAGATGGGCAGGATGTTATCAGTGCTAGTGTTTTATTTAAGCTATCAGATGATGATTTGTGGTCAGAGCAACCTTTATATGCCGTTTGGGGAGACTATTTTAAGGCTGAGTTTAAGGTGGTCAGTCAAGGATTATATCAGTATAAAGTGATTGGATGGATTAATCATCCACTTACTTGGTTGCGTGACTCTATTCTCAAAGTCAACGATGGGCAAGTACTTCAAACAGAGCTTTTAGAAGGAATCGTTATTTTAGAAAATATCCTAAAAAAGGTTGAGGATGCCGAAAAAATGGTATTTATTCAGAAAGTAATCGCTTTCTTCCAAGATGAACATAGCTATGAACAGGCTATTGAATTTTTGAAAAACCCTATCTTAGACGAATTGATTCGACATTATCCAGATAGGCAACACGTTACCGAAACACCTATTTATACGCTGTGGTCTGACCGAAAAGCAGCTCGTTTTTCTACTTGGTACACCATGTTTCCTCGTTCGGCTGCTTCTAAAGTCAATAAACATGGCACGCTGAATGATGTCGTGAAAAATGTGCTTCCTTATATGAAATCTATGGGTTTTGACGTACTTCATGTTCCGCCTGTGCATCCGATTGGGTGGCAGTTTAGAAAAGGAAAAGATAATACGCCTTATCAACCAGGAGATGTTGGTTGTCCCTATGCCATTGGTTCTGAATTGGGTGGACATGAGACCATTTTGCCAGAATTAGGGACTTTAGAAGACTTTTTAGCCTTGATTAAGAGTGCAGATAATATGGGTATCGAATTAGCGATGGATTATGCCATTCAGTTTTCACCCGATCACCCATGGGCGAAAGAGTATCCCCAATGGTTTAAGGTGCGACCCGATGGAACAATCAAATGTGCAGAAACCCCACCACACAAATACGAAGATATTTATCCCGTTAATTTTGAATGTGACGACTGGCAAAATCTTTGGAATGCCTTAAAAGACATTGCTTTGCTGTGGGCTTCATGGGGAATTCGGATTTTAAGGGTAGATAATCCGCATACGAAGTCTTTTGCCTTTTGGGAATGGCTTATCAAAGAAGTTCAAGCGGAATATCCAGACATGATTTTCTTGGCTGAATCATTTACGAAGCCGTCCTTGATGATTCATTTAGCCAAGGTCGGGTTTACGCAATCGTACACGTATTTTATCTGGAAAAATACCAAAGAAGAACTGACAGATTACATGAACGAATTAACAAAATCGGATTTACGCCATTTTATGCGTCCGAATTTTTGTGTAAATACGCATGATATTTTGTCTTGGAGTATGCAATCGGGTTTAGAACCTGTATTCTTGACTCGCTATTTTTTATCAGCAACGTTGTCGTCTGTAAATGGCATTTTTGGCCCAGCCTTTGAGAATATGATTAGTGAGGCAATTCCAAATTGTGAAGAATATCGGCATTCAGAAAATATGAAATTCGTAAATGGGATTGGCATTTAGAAAATAAATTAACGCTTTTGATTCGGAAAACTAACCAAGCCCGATTAGAAAATGCGGCTTTACAACAAACGAATGATATAACATTCTGCGAAATCCAAAACGATAAAGTAATTGCGTACGTAAAAACGGCTTCGGACGGGAACTGTATTCTGTGTATCGTCAACCTTGATCCACATCATTCGCAAGGTGGAATGGTACGATTGCCCTTACATAAAATCAATAAAAATCACGATGAACATTATATCGTCCATGATTTATTGACAGACTCTCGCTATACATGGAAAGGCGATTGGAATTTTGTGGATTTAAACCCACACATCATGCCAATGCACTTATTCAGAATTGAAAACTGCTAGGTATTTTGTAAGCATTGATGGCTTTTTATAGAGCTGTCAATGCTTTTTAGCAGGGACATACTATTTTAGCCTTATCTTTGTAAACTATAGGTATTGAGACACAACAACTATGTTTTCTATGCACCTATGTGGTGAAATAGGTCGAGGTACTTAACTGAAAACGAAGATTAAAAGGCATAATGAAGGACGAAATAGAGCCAGAAAATAGCATTACCTCGGAAGAAATAGACCGTTGTATTGCCATTTTAGCACAATTGAATAAGAACACCGACCAAATATTTGATATTCCGAAAGAACAACGAACGGCTTTGTTAATGGAAGCAGGAATGTTCTCAAGACCCAATAAGGATGAACTTTTTCGTCGAAAAAAAGACGGAAAATTAGCTGCTAAACGGAAATTGGAAAAGCGAGACAAAACGGCTCGTAAAGAAACAGGCATTCGTTATGCTCGGGAAGCGAGTATCTTTATTGCTCCACAAGTGTTAGCCCTTGAGGAACTAGCTCAGAAAGAATCCCTCGAATATGCCACGCCTCGGAACTGTTACGTTTGCAAGACTAAATACACGAAAATCCATCATTTCTACGATACCATGTGTCCCGATTGTGGCGATTTTAATTATGCCAAACGTTTTC
>JALRIJ010000111.1 GCA_023255485.1 Flectobacillus sp. | reverse complement strand
GATTCAGATGATAAAATCACGCTTTCGTATTGCAACAACGGAGAGATTTTCACCAAAATCATTAAAGGAAATGAGGTTATTGAGGATACGCAAAAACGGAGTATTGCTCCTTCTCAAGAAAGCGATAAGGTAAAAAGAACTATTTCTGACAATATCAACTTTTGGTTTGGTAATTATTTTCTTGCATCAGGAATTCAACGCATCACCAACAATGAGGAAGGTTCAAAACGAAATGTTTTTTATTTAAATAAACTCAAATTTTAAGCGATTCAGTTCAAAATAGTGTAGTTCTGAAACGATTAACGTAATTTTGTAGCGATGTCTTCGGGCATCGCTTTTTTTTAACAGTACAGGAGGCTTTACTAGCTTTAGGCAATAAGACAACTGTAATAAATTGATCCCAGTACATTGAGCCAAACACAGATACAACTAGAGACTCCTCAGCATTGGAAAGCATATCAACTCCTTGATTCAGGAGGATTTGAGAAATTAGAGAAATTTGGAGATTATATCCTTCGCCGCCCTGAACCACAGGCTGCGTGGGACAAAACGCTTTCGGACGAAGCATGGACAGCCAAAGCAGATGCTTTTTTCAAAAAAGACAAAGGTTCGCAAGATAAAGGGGAATGGATGATTCGTAAAGGAATGGTCGATCGTTGGTATATGCCCTACAAAACTCCTGCCTTAGATTTATCGTTCAAACTAGCCCTTTCTTCGTTCAAACACGTAGGAATTTTTCCAGAACAAGCCAATAATTGGGACTTTATTGTCGAAAAAATCGCTGCATTAAAAAAACAAGGCATCCAATCTCCCAAGATTCTTAACTTGTTTGCTTACACGGGTGGTGCTTCGCTAGCTGCTAAATATGCAGGAGCCGATATTACCCATGTAGACTCTATTAAACAAGTAATTAGCTGGTCGAGAGACAACATGGAAGCAAGCAAACTCGATAATATCCGTTGGGTTGTAGAGGATGCCATGAAATTTGTAAAAAGAGAAGCGAAGCGTGGCAATATCTACCACGGTATCATCTTAGACCCTCCCGCCTACGGACGTGGTCCAGACGGTGAACGTTGGATTTTGGAAGAACAAATCAACGAAATGTTGAAATTGGTTTCACAAATCCTACATAAAGAAAATTATTTTCTTATCCTCAATATGTACTCTATGGGGTTCTCGTCGTTAATTGTCGAAAACTTAGTCAAATGCAGCTTTGAACAAACTAAAAACCACGAATTTGGAGAGTTATACTTAGAAGATTCGTTTAAGAAAAAATTACCTTTGGGTGTCTTCTATCGCTTTTCTAGTTGTTAAGAACAGAAAATTTCAAGAACTTTAAGAGATACTAAAAATAGAGCGAAGTAGTAGTTTTTATTCATGATAAAGAGTTGATTTTATAGTGGTTAAATTGTTGAGACAAATATAAATTAAATATCAAGTGATAAGCAATAATTAACCGATAAAAAATAAAAATCTTCTTGAACTTGATATAAAAGCATGAAATGCAATAAGTGGCTCTTTCATACAGGCCAACGAATATTTCAGCTCAAACAACCCTAAATTTTATCTGAAATAATTATATGCTTTGTTAGCATTTTAGGTTAAATTGCCTACTCTTTATAGTATCATTACAATGAATAAACCCTTATTTGTCCATATAGTCGCCTTTTTAGCCCTAGTCTCTTTCTTCTTGAGCTCCTGCGGAGCAGAGTCAAAAAAAGGAGAAAAAATTCCTGCGGTACCTGAAATCACAGCGAAAGCAAGACGACTAGCAGCCATTGACTTCCTTACCAATGTCATCAATAATACCGCTAACTCGTCTGATGCGTATTATAAACGTTCATTGCTGTACATGGAAGACGAACGCTACAACGAAGCCTTGAGTGACATTAATGATGCAATTAATATAAAACCTAATATTGGGAGTTATTTTCAAGCTAAAGCAGTAATTCTTAGGGCATTTAGCCATCCAAGAGAAGCACTAGCCGCTGCCTCACGAGCAGAAGCTCTGACAATCGAATCGCCTGAATTATTCACGCTGTTAGGTGACTTGTACCAACAAATTGGTCAATATAATAAAGCAAGACTTTATCTCAGAAAAGCGTTACAGGTTTCTCCCAATAATGGAGAAACCTATTTTTATCAAGGTGAAATTGCCGTTAAACAAGGTGATACGACCAACGCTCTTCAATTATATCAGGTAACGCTAACGTTAAAACCGTCGTTTGTACCTGCTTATTTGAAGCTAATGGATGTACATACAGCCTTAAAAGAATATGATTTAGCCCTGTTTTATGGTAATGAAGCACTCAAGTATAAGCCTAAAAATGCAGAGATTTATTTTAGACGAGGCATTACCTATCACCGTGTTTGGCGGGTAGATAGTGCGTTGATTTCTTTTCAGAAAGCAGTACAACTAGATTCATCAATGGCAAAAGCAAGCTTTTATGCAGGTATTATCTATTTCAAAAGCCACGCATTTAAGTTAGCTCTCCCTTATTTTGAGCATACATTTAGACGAAATCCTAAATATCCAGACGCTCGCTTTTACATGGCTCAGTGTCTCGAATATACAGGTAGATTCGAAGAAGCTGAAAAACTTTATACTACTTTAGTAGCTGAAAATGGGACTGATTATCGTTCTTTAAATGGCTTATATCGAGTAAAACGAAAACTCCTCTATGGCGGAAGCTCTTACATACCAGATATGAGTCTAGAATATGACTCTACAGCAATATTAGGAAAAGAAGCTCCTAAAAGAAGCACCGATACGAGCTTAAAAGCACTTGTCCCTAAATCAAAGTTGAGTATTAAGACGGATACAACAAAAAAATAATACGCATAATTCATAGGAAAAAATCTAAATCCATGTTGTTTGTATAACATCAAACGTTAGATTACAATCCTCCAAACAAACCCCAAATCAAATGATTAAAATTACCTTACCCGATGGTAGTGTTAGAGAGTATGCTCAGGGAATCACTGGGATGGACATTGCCCTAAGCATCTCGGAAGGTTTAGCCAGAAATGTATTGGCTGCCAAAGTAAATGGAAAAGTAGTAGACGCTGCTACACCAATCACAGAGGATTCGGCTTTTCAATTGTTGACATGGAACGATACCGAAGGTAAGCAAACGTTCTGGCACTCCTCTGCTCACTTACTAGCAGAAGCAATTGAAGCACTTTATCCTGGCACAAAATTCGGTATTGGACCTGCAATCGAAACAGGTTTCTATTACGATATTGATATGGGTGACAAAACGCTTAGTTCAGAAGACTTCAAGAAAATTGAAGATAAAATGCTGGAACTAGCTCGTCAAAAAAACGTGTTTACCCGTACGGCTGTTGCCAAACAAGACGCTATTGACTATTTTACCGAAAAAGGTGATGAGTATAAATTGGAATTAATTGATGGGCTAGCAGATGGGTCTATTACTTTTTACCAACAAGGAAACTTTACTGACCTTTGCCGTGGACCACACATTCCTAACACGAGCTTTATTAAATCGGTTAAGTTAATGAGTGTTGCGGGTGCTTACTGGCGTGGAGATGTCACTCGTAAACAGATGACTCGTGTCTATGCGGTGTCATTCCCAAAACAAAAGGAATTAGAGGAATACTTAACGCTCTTGGAAGAAGCAAAACGCCGTGACCACCGTAAATTAGGCAAGGAAATGGAATTGTTTGCCTTCTCTGAAAAGGTAGGGATGGGATTACCTCTTTGGTTGCCAAAAGGAACCATGTTACGTGAACGTTTAGAGAATTTCTTACGCAAAGCCCAAGTACGTGCAGGATACTCTCCTGTTATTACTCCGCACATTGCTTCGAAAGAATTGTACGTAACCTCTGGTCACTATGCGAAATATGGAGCGGATTCGTTCCAACCGATTCATACGCCAGATGAAGGTGAAGAGTTCTTCTTGAAACCAATGAACTGCCCTCACCACTGCGAAATCTATAAAACGAAACCTCGTAGTTATCGTGATTTACCTTTACGTTTAGCTGAATTTGGAACCGTATACCGTTACGAACAGTCAGGCGAGTTACATGGTCTGACTCGTGTACGTGGCTTTACTCAAGATGATGCACACATCTTCTGTCGTCCAGACCAAGTGGAAGAAGAGTTCATGAAAGTAATCGACTTAGTTCTTTATGTATTCAAAGCACTAGGTTTTGATAACTATTCAGCTCAAATCTCCCTACGTGACCCAGAAAACAAAGAAAAATACATCGGTAAAGATGAAGACTGGGATAAAGCAGAAGCAGCTATCATTCGTTCAGCAGAGGCAAAAGGCTTACCAACTGTGGTAGAATTAGGAGAAGCGGCCTTCTATGGCCCTAAGCTTGACTTTATGGTAAAAGATGCACTAGGAAGAAAATGGCAGTTGGGAACAATCCAAGTTGACTATCAATTACCACAACGTTTTGAATTAGAATACACTGGTTCAGATAACCAAAAACACCGCCCAGTGATGATTCACCGTGCTCCTTTTGGTTCTCTAGAACGTTTCGTGGCAATTTTAATTGAAAATACTGCAGGTAACTTCCCATTATGGTTGTCTCCAGATCAATTAGCCGTATTACCAATTTCGGAAAAATACGAAAAAGAAGCCAATGATTTATTCTTGCAATTGCAGGAAAAAGATTTACGTGGATACATCGACCACAGAGATGAAAAAATTGGTCGTAAAATCCGTGATGCAGAAGTTTCAAAAATTCCGTTCATGCTTATCGTTGGTGAAAAAGAAGCAGCCGAAGGAAAAGTATCTGTCCGTAAAAAGGGCGAAGGTGACTTAGGTATGATGAGCATCGATGAATTCGTACGAATTGCAACTGAAGAAATCAATAAAAATATTGTAAGATCATAATTTTGTCGAGAATGAACCTTTTGAGAATCTTATTTCTGAAGGTTCATTCTACCTTTATAGGTACTTTTAAGGTAAGCAAAACCAAAAAGACTTGCATTTAATCTTTTTTTAATATAGATTTCGGAAGTTAAAATAAACAAAGACCCCAGTTTTAGTGTTTGTTTACTAATGAGTTAAGTAAAACAGAATGATTTGAACCTAAAATGACTTTCTTATTAACTCAGACCTTTTATTTTTTTTCCATTTAATAACCAATAAATTACAAATATGGCGTTACGCCCGAATCAAAACAGAGGCCCAAAAAGAGAAGAAGAACCTTATAGAATCAACAACCTAATCAAAGGCGTAACTCAAGTACGTATGGTAGGTGAAAACGTTGAACAAGGGATAGTTGATTTCAAAGTGGCATTAGAAACAGCACAAGCTCAAGGTCTTGACTTGGTAGAAATCTCACCAAAAGCTGTACCTCCTGTTTGCCGTATCATCGACTATGCTAAGTTTAAGTACGAGCAAAAGAAAAAACAAAAAGAAATTAAAGCCAATGCTGCTAAAACAGTAGTAAAGGAAATTCGTTTCGGTCCGAATACGGATGACCATGACTTTAACTTCAAATTGAAGCATGCTATCAACTTCTTAAAAGAAGGTTCTAAGGTTAAAGCCTATGTACACTTTGTTGGTCGTGCAATTGTTTTCAAAGAAAGAGGCGAAATGTTATTGCTTAACTTTGCTAAAGGTTTAGAGGAATTTGGTAAACCTGATGAAATGCCTCGCTTAGAAGGTAAAAGAATGTCCATCATTTTCTCTCCTAGAGAAAAGAAAAAATAGATTCTGTTATATAACGTAACAATAAGAAAGCCAGATAACATGATGTTGTCTGGCTTTTTTATTGTTACTACGAAACGCTTAATCATACCACCAAGTAGGTTTACCCGAAGCTCGATTCGTAATGAGTGCTTTTTTCTTTAAGAACTTTCTAAAAATTGCTACGCCTAGATGTAAATCACTGATTCCTGCTGGACTAAAGTTCATAAAATTGGCATCTCCAATCATGATATTTAAGCCTACATCATTCAAAGATACACTCGATACATTCAATTTTTTAGCAATCTCTACCATTTCCTCCTCTGCATTACCAAATAAGGCAACATCACAGGAAGGGCTATAAGTATTTACCCAGTTAATAGGGTCTTTTATATCTTGAAAAGTCATCACAGGCAATAAAGGGCCAAATGTGGGCTCAGTCATCAATTTCATTCGATGATCAACATTCGTCAAAATAGTAGGGCGAACATAGTTCCCTCCTCCTAATTGCTCTACAGCAGAAGACCCAGCAATGATTTTTGCTCCTTTGCGAATAGCATCTGCCAATTGTTCGTTCAGATTATGTGCTGCTACCTCTGAAATAATAGGACCTATTTGACCACTATCTAAGGTAGGATAAGCCAAATTCAATAAATTAGCCTTACCAACCAATCGGGATAAAAATAGCGGAAATACATTACGGTGAACATAAATAGCTTCAATGGAAGCACACGATTGTCCTGCATTAAAGGCTGATCCCCACAAAATCGCAGACGTAACCGTCTCCCAATCCGCAGACTCCGTAACAATAGCTACCCCTTTCTTCGTTGCATTAATTTGAGCAGGAATAAAATGATTCGCCGTGCGATTAGCCACCTCTTTAGCTACCTTAGTAGAGCCTGTAAAACAGATATAATCACAAGTTTCGCAAAGGGCTTCTCCTGTTTGAGCATCTCCTTCTACAAAACTCAATACCTCATTTAGTTCTGGGACAAAATGAAGACTGTGAGCAACGGCTTTCATAAAACGAGGCGTTAACTCACTCGGTTTAACTAGCACAGCACTACCCACTAGTAAAGCAGGTATTACTTCTCGCATAGGAAGTAGGAAGGGAAAGCTACAAGGACTAATAATGCCTACTAACGGATAAGGACTCACCTCTGTATCTATTTCAAGGAAGCTATTGTGTGCAACAAACGTTTCCTCTGAGGCATGAAAATAGTGAAATGCGGAATCACACCAACGGTCGATTCCTTCTAACACCTCTTCGACCTCCATAAAACTCTCCACTTTTCGTCCTGTATCAAGATAAAGGGCTTCTATCAATTCATCTTTACACTTGACGAGCATTTCTTTCCAGTCTTGTACTACTGCAATTCGTTTCAGGACATCTTTTGCCAGCCAATTATGTTGTTTCTTTCGTAAAGTCTGTGCTTTCTGCACCACTGCCTCACGAGAAAGGGGTTTTATTATATAATCAAACTCTCCTGTTCTAGGGTTTCTTACCTGCATAATCCAAAATAATTCAATAAATAGGAAGTCAATCTTACTTTAAGGTTGTTAAGAACCATCCTTATTATCAAAATTACGTATATTTTATTGTTCCATTGCATCGATAAAAGGAAATTATAGTAGTTTTATACTAATCTTATCAATTCGCAATTTCTAACAGCGACACTATTTTAGTCGCAATAGTTATTATTCGACTATTTACAATATTTGACCGTTAGTCCTTCGTCTATGTTAGCAATATTGTATAACAATACGTACAAGAAAATGGCAGTTAATATAGCTTAACACGCCATATATTTACTTTGAATAGATTATTGTTTAATCACTAAAAGTTTGGCAACCTTTTTGCTAGTATATACGCAAGATATAGTTCAATAAAATCAATCTATTATTCAATTAAGATTGATATCCACTAATAACCTGCCAATTATACTGTAATTAGCAAGCGTACACCGAGTAGAAGATGAGAGTAAACAAAGATTTTGATAAAAAAGAAGCTATTTTTGAAGCAATGCTTGAACTAATTTCCAAACATGGATTCCATAGTTCACCCATGTCGGAAGTGGCCAAACAAGCGAATGTTGCCGCTGGCACCATCTATCACTATTTCAAGAGTAAGGATGAGTTAATTTGTGCTTTATACCTTAAGATTAAGTCACAGAGTAATGAGATGCTACTGAAAAATGATGATCCATCCAAAGCATTTAAAGACAGATTTCGCCAGTTTTATTTGCAAAACTTTAACTATTTCACCAAAAATACCAAAGAGTTTTACTTTTTAGAACAGTTTTCAAGCTCTCCTTACATCAACCTCGTATCAAAAACAGAATTGCAGGCTTTAGATCAGCCTATTTACGACTTTTTACGAAAAGCAGTATTCACGCAAGTACTTAGAGATATTTCACCCAAAATCATGACCTCCCTTGTACTTGGAAGTTCATCTGCTCTAGTAAAACTACAATTATCAGGAGACTTTTTACTAACTCCTTCAGACCTTGAATCGGCTTATATTACCTGTTGGGATGGCATAAAGAAACAGTAAAGCATTTACAATCCTTACTTCTGCTTTCTGTTAATGATTTTGAAGGTAATATATAGGACTACTAATAGCAACATAAAAAACACTAAGGAAGATAGTTGTTCAATACCTTTGGGTAAATGAGACTGTGCGTACATAAGATGGCTGTTTTGTTAGGTTATTCCTATCTAAAACAATATATCGGTAAAAGCAAGGACGTTCATTTATCGTTGAACATAAATGCTTTTACTTATAATTATTTTAACTACAAAGGTAATTAACAATCTTATAATCCGCTTATGTTAGTAACACAAATAAGTAGAGTTTTACAGCTCTACTTATTTTGATGTCCTTCCCTATTAATTTCTTCGTAATTTTGCTGATAAAAGAACTCACTTTCTCCCTTTCTATCCATGCAAGAAGCAACTATTATTATTGGAGTTATCAATGTTTCAGACCGAGCAAGTGCTGGCATTTATGAAGACATTCCCGGAAAAGCAGTCGTAGAAACACTTAAGGAATACTTACTATCGCCTTTTGAAACCGTTTATCGTGTTATTCCTGACGAACAGGCGTTAATTTCAGAAACCTTGATTGAAATGGCAGACCAACATCATTGCTGCCTTATCGTAACGACAGGGGGTACAGGGCCAGCCAAACGAGATGTGACTCCTGAAGCCACAGAAGCCGTATGTGAAAAGATGATGCCTGGCTTTGGAGAGTTGATGCGACAAGAAAGTTTAAAGTATGTTCCTACAGCTATTTTATCACGCCAAACGGCAGGGATTAGAGGACAATCTTTAATTATTAATTTACCGGGAAAACCCAAAGCAATACGCCAATGTTTAGATGCAGTGTTTCCTGCTGTTCCTTACTGTATTGACCTCATTGAGGGGCCTTATCTAGTTTGTAATCAGGAAGTAATGAAAGAATTTAGACCTAAAAGCAACTAAGCATAACGGGTCGTCCATAAACTCATTTCTATTAGAAGGCAATATCGATTACCTTCTAATAGAAATGATTATTCTCTTATTAATAAATTCAACTCGTTGATAAGTCCTCTAATTTTATCCAAAGGAGGTGGCATTTCTGGCAACTGATGGCAAAAGAACGACGTTGCCTCCCATACCTCACAGACTTCTTTAATTGGCACTTCTACACTTGAAATAGTATGATTATCGGAACTAAGTAGTAATGTCCCTTTTATTTTGCTCTGGTTATAAATACGTCTATAAATGACATCGCCCAAAGTTCGTACCAGTAAATAATGCTGTCCATCCTTTATAGAAGAAAAATCAGACACTTGTTTTCCTATCACTACAGCATTATTCATCGGAAAATCCTCTCCTACTTCAAAAGCTCTATGAAGTTCTTGACTATCAACAGGAAATGAAAAAGCAGGAAGCTTCTCCATAAAATCTCTCCGCTGATAATTCGTAGCATATTCTTTTTGCTGTCCTTTTTTCACTAAACGAAGGGTTGGAGCAGCAGTACTTTCACTGCTATTTTCGTCAACTCTTGCTTGTATAAGTGGTGACTGCGGCGTTTTTTCGACTGGTTGAACCACACTAGGAACAACCGCTTCATGCGTGTTCTCCAACGTAATAGAACGTACTTTTTTGGGCATAATTCGCTGCGAAACGAGCATTACCTGCTCTTTATCCCTCAAATACTTATCCACCACCGTTGCGATTCGTTGGGGAGGAGTTCGGTCTTCCCGCTGAACGGGCGTAGCTTCACTAAAAGAAATAGCAGATGGTTCAGGCTTATTTGCTTGAGCCGTCATCAGTTGAGCAATTCCGTTAGGACTTTGTATCAGGTTTATTCCAGGCGTTTCCCTAATTCTTCGAATATCTGTTTT